>JANYEY010000089.1 GCA_025359685.1 Sphingomonadaceae bacterium
TTCCACGGCACTGATGTGCACGAAGTTGTCAGGTGCGCCATCGTCCGGTGCAATGAAGCCATAACCCTTGTCGGTATTGAAGAATTTAACGGTGCCCACGGGCATAATCTGTTCCTTTCACGGATATCAGAATGATCCGCAAGCACTGTGCCGGCGGAGCAGGAGGCGTGAATAGGAGAGAAAGGGTGCCGAAGCGCCCAAAGTCCCGTCTCAAGCGACGTAGCGGCGCTCCCTTACGCTCATCCGAGCCTTTCAGCAAGGCCAGTGATCGGAACCTTGCCGAAAGCGGCGCGTTTGCCCGTCTATGCCGCAGGTTTAGCGGGCATTGGAGTATCGGCAGGAAATGGCTTCACGGCACAGCGCGGGCAAGGGCGGCATCACCAGAAAACGCGCCGGCAAGCACTGGCGCTACTTCGATCCGCGGGGGCGCGAGGTCGTCAAAGCGGAAGAAATTGGTCGCCTCAACCGGATCGGCCTGCCCCCGGCTTATACCGATTGCTGGCTCAGCCCCGATCCTGACAGCCCGGTCCAGGCCATCGGCTATGACGCGCGCGGGCGACGCCAATATCGCTACCATCCCGATTTTCGCGCCGGACAGGAAGCCGACAAGTTCGACCGGTGCATCGAATTCGGGCGGCGCCTGCCACGCTTGCGCGCCGCGGTAGACCGCGATCTGGCTGGCGACCCGTGCGAGAAGATCACGGTCATTGCCGCAGTGATCCGCGTGCTTGATGAATGCCGCATCCGGGTTGGCAACCGGGCTTACGCGCGCGCCAACAAGAGCTTCGGTGCGACCACCCTGCTGCGCCGCCACATGACTCTGGACAAGGATCGCATCGCCTTCGCGTTCAAGGGCAAGGCAGGCAAGCAGCAGAATGTCGAAGTGCATGACAGCCGGGTGGTCAAAATCGTCCGCAAGCTCGGCAAGCTGCCAGGTCAGGCAGTGTTTCAATACCGCAGCCCCGATGGCTCGGTCAGCGCGGTCACCCCGGCCGATATCAACGGCTATATCCAGGCCGAAATCGGACCGAGCTTTTCGGCGAAGTTCTTTCGCACCTGGCACGCATCGGCGGGAGCGCTGGGCGAAGCAATGCGGCTGGTTCGGCGCGGGCAGCACCCCACCGTCAAAGACCTGGCCGAACCGGTCGCCGCCGATCTGGGCAACACCCCCGCAATCGCGCGCAAAAGCTACATCCATCCCGATGTTCTGGAGGCCGCGACGGGCGGAGAACTGCCCGACGCTCCCCGCCCGGGCAAATGGCTGGACGGGCCCGAGAAAGCGCTGCTGGCCCTGCACGATGATTGAGCAGCACGCCCGGCGGTGTGGAACCAAATCGGCGGGCCAGGCGTTAGTCGGCGATACAACAGGAGAAAGACAATGGGTTTGATTATCACTTTGATCGTCGGCGGCGTGATCGGTTGGCTTGCCAGCATCGTCATGCGTACCGATGGACAGCAGGGGATCGTCCTCAACGTAATTGTCGGCATCGTCGGCGCGGTTCTGGCCGGTTACGTCATAACCCCGTTCATCGGCGGTGCACCGATTACCAGCGGCGCGCTCGACATTCGCTCGCTGATCTCATCGTTCCTTGGCGCAGTTGTCTTGCTGGCGATCGTCAACATGGTTCGTCGGGGTTCGCCGCGGTAGTCACCGAAAGGTTTATCGCACCCGGTTCAACCGAGGGCATCCTCCTCCCGGGATTGTCCCACGGCAGGCTTCGTGCCCCCGCACCTAGCCGACCGAGTGAAGCTTACCCGCCAGGGTAAGAAATCAAAGCGGTCGCTTCGGCGACCGCTTTTTTTGGCCAACTGCAGTCAAGACAGGTAAGCTTGCCCCATGCCGGCCACTTGGATCGAACCCCGCCCCAATGGCATCTACGTTGCGCCGGCCGATGTGTGGATCGATCCCGCCGCGCCGCAGCCCAATGCCGTGATCACTCACGGCCATGCCGATCATGCTCGCAGCGGCCACGGCCAGGTCTGGGCAACGCCAGAAACTCTGGCAATCATGGCGCTGCGCTACGGCACCGCAGACGGTGCTGCGCTACCATACGGCGACGGGTTCGAGCGCGGCGGTGTGCGCTTCAGCCTGCATCCGGCGGGTCACGTCCTCGGCTCGGCCCAGATCCTGCTGGAATATGCCGGAGAACGCGTGGTGGTAAGCGGCGATTACAAGCGCCGGGCCGATCCCACCTGCACGCCCTTCGAACCGGTCGCCTGCGATGTGTTCATCACCGAGGCGACGTTCGGCCTGCCGGTCTTTCGCCATCCGCCGCTGGCCGAGGAGATCGCCAAGCTTCTCACCCGGCGCGCGGCCGAGCCAGACCGCTGTGTCCTGGTCGGTGCCTATGCGCTGGGCAAGGCGCAGCGGATGATTGCCGAGTTGCGCCGCGCGGGCTGGAATGGGCCGATTTTTATTCACGGTGCGCTGGAACGGATGTGCCGGCTTTATGAAGACTTCGGCGTCGAACTGGGCGAACTGCGGCTCGTTTCGGAGGCCAAACGCGAGGATATGCGCGGAGCCATCGTGCTGTGCCCGCCCAGTGCGCTGACCGATACCTGGAGCCGGCGCATGCCCGATCCGATCACCGCGATGGCATCGGGCTGGATGCGGGTGCGCGGACGCGCCCGCCAGCGCAATGTCGAATTGCCGCTGATCGTCTCCGACCATGCCGACTGGGACGAACTGACCGCAACGATCCGCGAGCTTGCCCCGCAGGAAACCTGGATCACCCACGGCAGCGAGGAAGGCCTGCTGCGCTGGTGCGAACTGCACCAGATGCGCGCCCGCGCCCTCGCCTTGGTCGGCCGCGACGAAGAAGATGACAGCTGATGCGCCGGTTCGCCCAGCTGGTCGATACGCTGGTCTACACCCGGTCGCGCAATGCCAAGCTTGCGGCAATCGCGGACTACCTGAAGGCCACCCCCGATCCTGAGCGCGGGTGGGCGCTGGCCGCCTTGACCGACAGCCTGAACTTCCCCGCGGTCAAGAGCGCGACGATCCGGGCGGTTGCCGCAACCAGGGTCGATCCCGAATTGCTGCGGCTATCGCGGCTCCATGTCGGCGACACCGCAGAGACCGTGGCGCTGATCTGGCCGGATGGCGCACCGGTCGAGCACGATGATCCAAGCGTCGATGAAGTGGTGGCCGCGCTTGCCAATGCCACCCGCGTCACCGCACCTGAAATCCTGGCCGGCCTGCTTGACAGGCTGGACGCAAACAGCCGCTATGCCATGCTCAAGCTGGCCACCGGGGGCATGCGGATCGGGGTCTCGGCGCGGCTCGCCAAAACCGCCTTTGCCCAAGCTTTCAATGTCCCGATCGATACGGTCGACGAGCTGTGGCATGCCCTGACGCCGCCCTACATTGAGCTGTTCGCCTGGGCCGCCGAGGGCGGCGCGCAGCCGGACATTTCGGCAACGCCGTTTTTCCGTCCGTTCATGCTGTCGCATCCGTTCGAAGGCGATGATCTTGACCTCCTGGCCTACGCTGCGGAGTGGAAATGGGACGGCATCCGGGTCCAGCTGGCGCACCTGGGCGGCGAGACCCGCGTCTACAGCCGCGGCGGCGAGAATATCAGCGCTGCCTTTCCTGAACTAGTCGCCGCACTTCAGGTCGATGCCGTGGTGGACGGCGAGCTTCTGGTCCGCGGGACGGTGCAAGGCGGCACTCTGGAGGGCGGTGGGGCCGCGAGTTTCAATGCGCTGCAGCAACGACTGGGCCGCAAGGTCGTAACCAAGAAGATGCTTGAACAACACCCCGCCTTCGTGCGGCTCTACGATGTGCTGATGATCGGCCCGGACGATTTACGCGCATTGCCCTGGTCCCGGCGGCGCGAGCGGCTCGAGGACCTTATCAGCCGCCTGCCCGCTGAGCGGTTCGACCTCTCGCCGGTCCTCGAAGTCGGCAGCTTCGCCGCCTTGGCGCAGCTGCGCGACGGCGCCCGCGATGCGGCCATCGAAGGCGTGATGCTCAAGCGCCGCGACAGTCCGTACCAAGCCGGGCGCAAGGTTGGCGAATGGTACAAATGGAAGCGCAATCCGCTCACCGCCGACTGCGTGATGATGTATGCCCAGCGCGGCAACGGGCGCCGCGCCTCGTTCTATTCGGATTACACCTTCGGCTGCTGGAGCGAGAGCGGCGAGCTGCTACCGGTGGGGAAGGCCTATTCGGGATTTACCGACGAAGAGCTCAAGATGCTCGACCGCTTCGTGCGCGACCATACCGTCGCCAAATTCGGCCCGGTGCGCGAGGTCGAGAAGACGCTGGTGTTCGAAGTGGCGTTCGATTCCATCCACGCCAGTTCGCGGCACAAGTCAGGCCTCGCAATGCGCTTCCCCCGGATTCACCGGATTCGCACCGACAAACCGGCCGCGGAAGCCGATCGAATTGCAACTCTTCTGGCAATGGCGACTTGATCGGCCGAAGCGCGATCAGCGCAAGTTCCCGGTCGACGCCACTTCCAGATCGTGGATGAGCGATTCGTGCGCCGAGCCCTCATTGCCAGGGGTGCGCGGCGGCATCGCCCCGCCTTCGAGCATCTCGGTCAGCGCCGCGCGCGCGCGGCCGACCCGGCTCTTCATCGTGCCGACAGCCGTCTGGCAGATTTCTGCTGCTTCTTCATAGCTGAAGCCGCCTGCGCCCACGAGCAGGATCGCCTCGCGCCGTTCGCGCGGCAAGGTCATCAGCGCGCGGCGCATGTCGGCCAGGTGCAGCGGATCTTCCTGGCCCATCGGTGCTTGCAGCGTTCGCTCCGCCACCCCTTCGTCGTAGTCACCGACGAATTTGTTGCGGCGCATTTCGGTCAGGTAGCAGTTGCGCAGGATCGTGAAGGTCCAAGCTCGAAGGTTCGTCCCCGGCTCGAACCGGTCACGTGCCGCCCAGGCCTTGAGCATCGCTTCCTGGACCAGGTCATCGGCGAAGTCAGGGCGGCCGCACAGCGACCGCGCAAAAGCACGCAGGTGGGGGATCGTTGCGGCAAGTTGCCGCTTGAACTGGGCAGCATCGGCTGCCGAATGTTCATTGGCCATCGGCTGCACGGTCGAGCTTTTCGAGAAGCTGCGCCAGATCATCGGGCAAGTCTTCTTCGACGACTTGATTGTACAAGCGCTGCAGGCCCTTTGCCCAAGCCGGCTGTGCCGGGGCAGCCGCGTGCCGATGTGATTTCTTTGCCGAAGCTGCACCGACCGCACCGGCTTCGAGGCTGTTACCGCGCTTGGTCAAGAGCTGCTCCGGTTGGTCATGAAACGAGTAATTCAAAGCTTAATCCGTCCAAAATTCCTTGGCAACGCATCGGCGTAACCGGGCCGGGGACCAGTGCTGGTCGCGGCCACTGGCCTGTTCCGAATACGCTGCGCGCTGGGAACCCAAGTATCTGTTTCGGAACGACATTCATCTTTGAATCAGATATCTTGATCCTCGGCGGGGACACTGCAGAAAATCCGCGAGTCTGCCGATTTGCCATCGTGTCTGCTCCCTCCGAATTGCTGGAACGCTTGACGAAGCAGATCGTTCCTTTGCTGGCGGACATGTGCGGACAGGTTTGCATGGCACCATAACTGGCGGGACAGGAACGATTTTTGGCAACCGACAGGCCTCTTCTGCCTCGACTCCAGTACGCATCGGGTTTCCTGATCCGTTTTCCGCGAGTGGTTCCGGTCGTCGCCTTCGTGCTGGCCATCGGGGCCACTGTGATGGTCGTGGTCTCGGTCGAGCATGCCAGCCGGGTCGAGCAGCGCACCGAAGTTACCGCGCGGGTGAATGCCCTTGGACAGGACCTCGAACGCCGCGTCTCGGCGGCGCAGGCGTACCTTATGTCTGGCGCGGCGCTGTTCGAAACGGGCATGGACGTGGACCAGCAGACCTTCAACCGTTTCGCCGCAACGCTGCAAGCCGACAACGACTTCCAGGGCATCATGGCGCTGGGCTGGTCCGTGCGGGTGCCGCCGGGGCAGGTTGCTGCATTCGAAAAATCAATGCAGCGCGGCGGCGCAGCTGACTATCGGGCGTGGCCGAAAGTCAGCGCCTCCGGCACCGACTTTGTGGACGCGATCAAGTATATTGCGCCGGTCACGCCCGCCAATCGCAGCACAATCGGCTTTAACCTGCGGTCCGAGCCAGTGCGCCGCGAAGCGGTCGACCGGGCCGCAAGGACGCGCCGCCCGACCATCAGCGGCCGCGTCCGCATGCTGCAGGGCGGCGATGCGCCTGGCCTGATACTGGTAGCACCGGTCTATGAGATCGATGAGAGCGGCGCAGAGCAAGGACCGCTCAAAGGATTTATCACCGGCGGAATGCGCGCAGACCGGTTCCTGCTCGCCTCGGTCATCGGTCAGGCAGACAGCAAGCTTAACCTCGAAGTCTACGACGAAAAGGTTGGTCCGGGTCGCCTGATCTTCCGCCAGGGTAATCCGGTTTCTGACACAGCCGCGATCGTCCGCTATGCACAGGTCGCGGACCGTACCTGGATTATCAAATCGTCATTTGCCCGCCCTGGTATGCTTAGCCAGACCGGGATGCTGATTGTGCTGGCCGGGCTCATCATTGCCTCGCTGCTGCTGTTCATCGTTCGCCTTGCGATCCAGCAAGCGCTGTTCGACCGGCACCAGCTCGAAGTCAGTCAGGCACAAGATGCCATACGGGCGACGCTTACCCGCGAACTCAATCACCGGGTCAAAAATACCTTGGCCAATGTCCTCTCGATCCTGTCGTTGTCGCGCCGCAATGCCAGCGATCTGGATGAATTCGTCGCGGATTTCGATGGCCGGGTCCGCGCGCTCTCGGCGACATACAACTTGCTGACGCAAACCAGCTGGGGGGCAACCAGCGTGCTCTCGGTTATACAGGCCGAGATGGCGCCGTACTTTGAAAGCGACCCACCGCGCATCGTGCTCGAAGGCGTGGACGCCTTGATTGCCCCCAACGATGCCCTTTCGTTGGGGCTGCTGATCCACGAACTGTTTACAAATGCGGCCAAGTTCGGCGCGCTCAGCAATGCGACAGGACGCGTTTCGTTGCGCTGGACGCCAAGCGGCGGCGATCACTTGCTGTTCGATTGGCAAGAAAGCGGCGGCCCGCCCCCGCAGCAGGACCGCAAGCGCGGCTTTGGCAGTGATCTCATCGAGAAAGTGCTATCGCGCGAGCTGCATTCCGCCATCAGGATCGAATTTGCACCCAGCGGCGCGCAGGTTGGCTTCTGTGTCCCGCTCCGCCAGCTAAACAAATTCGTCTTGACCGAAAAGCGTGGAGACGACGCATCGGCCCAGTCCCTGCGCGGTCCGGCAGATCAGTGAAAAGTGAGCTTTCGCTGGTTAGGCGATCACTGCGGTCGAGCGGAAGAACATCGCCTGGCTGATTGCTGCCTTGACTGCCGATTCAAGGAACGGCTTGGTCACCAGGTAAGTCGGTTCGGGGCGATCGCCGGTAAGCAGCTTTTCTGGATAAGCGGTGATGAAGATCACCGGCACCGAGAATTCATCCAGGATGTCGTTGACTGCATCGATGCCCGAGCTGCCATCGGCCAGCTGGATATCGGCGAGCACCAGACCGGGCTTGCGATTGGCAACGATAGCCGCCGCTTCATCGCGGGTTGTGGCAGTGCCGCACACGGTATGGCCCAGCCCCTCGACCAGCTCTTCAAGCTGCATCGAGATAAGCGCTTCGTCTTCGATGATCAGCACATCGGTTGCCGATTCGGCGTCGATTTCCTCCATCGCACCGCGTACCAGTTCATGGGCATCGGCTTCGCTGATATCCATGATCTGCGCCGCTTCGGCGGGCGTGAAGTCTTCGATCGTCGTCAGCAGCAAGGCTTGCCGATTGGCCGGCGTTATCGCCGCCAGTCGTTCTTCAGCGGTGGCAAGCGCACCGTCCTGCGCATCATCCAGACGTATCAGCGAACCGCTCCCCGCCGACCAGATCTTGTTGAACGCCGAATAGAGCGCAACCCGGCCCGCACCGATCTGATCGAGCACACTCTTGTCGGACAGCGCCGCTTCCAGCGTCGCGCGCACATAGGCATCGCCGGCCAGCTGGGACCCCGTCAATGCCCGGGCGTAGCGACGTAAGTAAGGCAAATGCAAAACGACAGCTTGAGACACCGCCATGAAAACCACACTCCCGTTAAACCTTGCTCCGTCAACGCGGCGAGACCCACTTAGTTCCCGCCAAAGCGCGCTTTACCGGAACGAAACGGGTCGCAGACCGTTTGTGCAGCTGTGCCTAACCCCGAATAGCCGCAGCAGCAACAAATGCCGCTACATCGCCAGCGGGATGTAAGTATCAGAGATCATTGAACCAGTCCGCCAGAGCGGTGAAATCAACTGGCTTTTCGAAAACAACGCATCCGGGGAATTGATCGGAAATGGATTTGCGCAGCGTCGTCGTTGTCAGTGCAGTCGGCACACCATTCTCGCGCAGCGCGTCGATCAATCGTTCCTGCCCTTCGAGCGGCAAATTGACGTCGACAATGGCGGCCGTCAGCGCGGCTGAAGCGGCCAGTTCGCTGATATTGCTCAAGTCATTCAGCATCTGCACCTCGGCTCCCCATGACCCAACAGTGAACATAAGATCGAGTGCGATAAGCGGATTGGGCTCGGCGATAAGTACGGCATGACTACGAAACCGCGACGCTGCGGCGGCAGAACCAGGCATGGGCTGCCCTCCTTTGACTTGGTCGACTTTATCCGTTCCCGGCGCTTGCTGCGCTAGCATTTGACATAGGGGTGACGACATGACCGCCAAGACGCCGTGGAAGCGCGACTGCATCGATTGCCCGCTGCTTCATTGCGAAGGCTTACGGCCGCTCGACAAGGCCCAGCTCAAATTCATGCAAGGCTTTAAGCAGGGCGAATTCCAGATCGAAAAGGGCACGCAGTCGCTGGTGCAAGGCTCCATCAGTCCGCACGTCTACACGCTGCTCGAGGGAGTTTTGTTCCGCTACCGCATCCTTGAGGATGGGCGGCGACAGATCGTCAATTTCGTATTCCCCGGTGACCTGATCGGATTGCAGGGGGCGCTCGACGATCCCTTGCTCCACGGGTGCGAAGCACTGACCCCTGCAACACTCTGCGTCTTTTCGCGCGACCGCATGGTCGAGCTGTTCGCCGAGCAGCCAAAGCTGGGCTACGACCTGACCTGGCTCGCGGCGAAGGAGGAAGCAGCACTTGAAGAACACCTGGTTGCAATCGGGCGCCGCACTGCGAAGGAGCGCGTGGTCTACTTGGCGCTGTTCCTGGCCGAGCGGGCCGCAGCCACGGGGCTGGACAAGAAGGGGGCCTTTGCAATCAGCATCACACAAAGCCAGATCAGCGACACGCTGGGGCTTTCACTGGTCCACACCGACCGGACCTTGCAGGCCCTGCGTAAGCTGAAGCTGGTGAACTGGACCCTGAACTCGATTTCGATCCCCGATATCGGCGCGGCGCACGAATTTTCGCACTACGAAGGATCGGGCAGCGGCGTACGCCCGTACATCTGAAAATTTACGGGAACTCAATGTGCGTTTGCGCATTTAAGGAATGGCACGTGCAATGGCTAACCCCTCCCGCCCCCCCGCCTTGCACGTGTCCAAGACAACTTGTCCCCCGCGGTCCTTACTGCGGGGGACATTATTTATGTGATCGGGACAGGTGGCATGGGCTGGCCCGCATCCTGTGGGGATTTGTGCAACTGCGGTTGCGCGCTTGCGACAAGCAATTAGGGCTGTCGGCGAACATCCAAGCAGGAACCACCGACCATTCGCCAAATTGCCGCCTTGCCCTATCGCACCAGCGACACCGGTACGGTCAGCGTGCTGCTCGTCACTTCGCGTGAGACCAAGCGCTGGGTTGTGCCCAAGGGCAATCCGGGGGCCGGCGCACCGCATCTCGCCGCTGCGCAGGAAGCGCATGAAGAGGCCGGGGTGACGGGCGCGATCTGTCCAATCCCGCTGGGCGAATATCGCTATCGCAAGACCCGCAAGACCGGCGCTTCGCTGATGATCGATGTCGACGTTTACCCCCTATCGGTAAGTGAGGAACTGGCCGAGTGGAAGGAAGCAAATCAGCGCACGCGGCGCTGGTTCAGTCTGGGCGAAGCTGCCGACATGGTCGATGAGCCCGACCTTGCCAATCTGATCCGATCCTTCAATGCTGCCGAATTCTCCAAGGCCGCCAAGCGCAAGTCGATCCTTGCGCTGGTTGCCGATAAATCGAAAGTGAGCCCGATGTTTGCCTGGTTCCAACGCCTGCTTCCCAAGACCGGCAATTTCTTCGAATTGTTCGAATCGCATTCC
>JANYEY010000016.1 GCA_025359685.1 Sphingomonadaceae bacterium
GCTCGCCGGGATCGAGTTCGAAGTGATCGTGGTCGATGACAACAGCCCTGATGGCACTTCGGACGAAGCCCGCCAGATTGCGCAGGAAAACAGCCGCGTTCACGTGATCCAGCGGATCGGGCGGCGCGGGCTGTCCTCGGCCGCCATCGAAGGCATGTGCGCCACCTCGGCCCCGGTGGTCGCGGTGATGGACGCCGATCACCAGCACGATCCCGAATTGCTGGCGGGGATGCTCGCAGCGATTGAAGACGGCAGCCATGACTTGTCCTACGCCAGCCGCTTCGCAGAAGGGGCAAGCACCGAAGCCTGGGGCCGGCCCGACCGGGTCAAAGCCTCGAACTTCGCCAACCGCATCGCCAACAAGGTGACGGGCGTCGAACTGTCCGACCCGATGAGCGGCTATTTCATGCTCCGCACCGAAGTGCTGCGCGCCGATGCGCACCGGCTGTCGGGCGTTGGTTTCAAGATCCTGCTCGATATCCTCGCAACGGTCGAAACGCCGCTGCGGATCAAGGAAGTGCCGATGCATTTCGCCGCGCGCGCCGAGGGCGAGAGCAAGCTTGACCGCACGGTGGTGTTCGAATTTCTCGTCGGACTTTACGATAAATGGCTCGGGCGGATCATCCCGACGCGGTTTGCGCTGTTCGCCACCGTTGGCGCGATGGGCGCGGTGGTCCACTTCACCGTGCTCGCGCTGGTGCTCGGCCTGCTCGGCGGACATTATCAGGTCAGCGAATATCCCAACGAGAAGGTCTTCATCATCGGCCAGACCGCTGCGGCGATGGTGGCGATGACCTTCAACTTCGTGCTCAACAACGAGCTGACCTACGCCGACAAGCGCCTGCGCGGGTTCGGCCCGTGGATGCGCGGCTGGGCGCAGTTCGCGCTGACCAGCTCGCTCGGCATCCTGACCCAGATCGGCGTTGCCACCGCGCTGGTCCGGATCGGCTTCCACGCTTATCCCGCCGCCGCGATCGGGATCATGCTGGCCTCGGTGTGGAATTTCGCACTGTCGAGCAAGTTCGTCTGGGGGAAGTACTGACCTAAAATCCTCCCCGGCACGGGGAGGGGGACCATGCACTTGCATGGTGGAGGGGCACGCGGTGCTCTGCCCAACTTCGACGGCGAGGATTCCGGCCTGTACCCCTCCACCACCTGCGGTGGTTCCCCTCCCCGTATCGGGGAGGATTCAGCGCCAGCTCGCCAGCCACATCCAGTCGTTGAAGGCCCGCTTGCCGCCGGCCAGCGGGGCGGCGGAGATGATCGGGTAGAACCACGCGAACATTGCGCAGCTTAGCACCAGCGCCGCCGGGCCGAGCCAACGCCAGCGGTCAGGCCTGCGCCACAGCGCCTCCAATGCCAGCGCCAGCGCGCCCATCAGGAAGGTGCTGGGCAGCAGATAGTGGTAGATGAACTGCACCGGCTTGCCCGAGAGCGGCCACATCACCATCACCGCGAAATAGGCTGCGGCAAAGGCCACTGCATCGCCGCGGCCAAGCTTGATCCGCGCCCACACCGCCCAGACCAGCGACGCAAGCCCGGCGTACATCGTGAACGGATTGCCGATCAGCACCACCCCGCGCTGCGCCCCGTCAACCTCCTTGTAGAGGTACCAGATCGCGCGCCAGTTCCCTATCCACTCATACCATTGCGAGCGATAGGGATGCGGGCGCACCACGCTGTCTTGCAAGCGGATCATGAAGCTGTGCCACTTTAGCGGATGCCACGGATCGACCTGGTTCTGCGCCCAGTGAAACGCTGGCCAGAAGCTCGCCCAATAGACCCCGAGCGGGACGATCCCAAGCCACAGTGCGGCTTCCAGCAGCGTGATCCCCTGAACCGGCCCGCCGCTTTTAGCGATGAGGAAGCGGCAGCCGTGCGCGTGCAGCTTTGCGCCGAGAAACCACAGCCCGGGCAGTATTAGCAGCGGCGCGACGCTCCATTTGGTCCCGAGCGATAGCCCGAGCAGTACGCCGCACAGCGCCAGCCGCCAGCGGCCTTGATGCGGCAGGCGGTGCGCCGCTGCGAGCTGCCACAGCGCGGTCATCGCCAGCGCGGCCATCGTCATGTCGAGCATCGCGATGCGGCTCTGGATGAACCAGAAGAAATCGGTCGCCAGCAGCAGTCCGGCGAAAATTGCGGCGAGCCGCCGCCCGCTTGCAAACCACACCAGCCGAGTGAAGGCGAACAACCCGAGGCCGCCCATCAGTGCGCTCGGCACTCGCCAATAAACCGGGCTGTCCCCCAGCCAGCGCAGCGCCGCAGCGAGCACGGCCTTGCCGAACATGGGATGCTCGGCGTTGACCCGCAGCCCTTCGTTGAACTTTCTGGCGGCGTTAACGTAGTGAACTTCGTCGAAGTAGATCTCGCTCGGCACCCCCAGCCGCCACCACACCAGCGTCAGGAACAGCACTGCGATCACCGCGCACCACTGCGCCGGGTCGTGCTCGGTGGTGAAAGAGCGCTGCATTGCGGCAGCGATTAGTGGCGCGGTCAGGCAAGTGCAACGCCCTTGCGCACCGCATATTGCGCACTTACAGCCCGGCAATCATGAAGCGCACCACCGGCACCGATCGCTCGATTACGCAAAACTGGCGCGCCGCCACCCAAGCGGTGCGCGGCGGGACCTGGCGCAGCGAGCAGGGTGAGACCAGCGAGGCGCTGTTCCTGACCTCGGGCTATGCTTACGACGATGCCGAAACCGCCGCCGCGCGGTTCCGCGGCGAAGACCCGGGGATGACCTATTCGCGGTTGCAGAACCCGACCGTGGCGATGCTTGAGGAACGCATCGCGCTGATGGACAAGGCCGAAGCGTGCCGGGTCCAGGCGAGCGGCATGGCGGCGATGACTGCGGCGATGCTGTGCCAGCTGAGCGTTGGCGATCACGTCGTTGCGGGCCGCGCCGCTTTCGGCTCATGCCGCTGGCTGGTCGATCAGCTGCTGCCGCGCTTCGGGATCACCAGCACCACGATCGACGCGCGCGAAAACGATGCGTGGGCCGCCGCGATCCAGCCCGAAACCAGGGTGTTTTTCTTCGAGACCCCGGCCAACCCGACGATGGATATCGTCGACCTGAGAGCGGTGTGCGATCTCGCCAAGGCGCACGGGATTACCACGGTAGTCGACAACGCTTTTGCGACGCCAGCCTTGCAGCGCCCGATCGAATGGGGCGCGGACGTGGTGGCTTATTCGGCGACCAAGATGATGGACGGGCAGGGCCGGGTGCTGGCGGGGGCTGTGGCCGGATCGGCTGCGTTCATCAACGACAAGCTGTTGCCGTTCCAGCGCAACACCGGGCCCAACCTCTCGCCGTTCAACGCCTGGGTGGTCTTGAAGGGGCTCGAAACGCTCGACCTGCGGATCCGCCGCCAAAGCGAGAATGCGCTCAAAGTCGGCAAGATGCTCGAAGCACGGGTGCCCAGGATCAACCACCCGGGCCTCGCCAGCTTTCCCCAGCACAATCTGGCGATGCAGCAGATGGACGCCTGCGGGGGCATATTCAGCTTCGAGGTCGAAGACCGCAAACAGGCCTACGCCCTGCTCAACGCGCTGCAATTGATCGATATTTCCAACAACATCGGCGATTCGCGCAGTCTGATGTGCCACAACGCCTCGACCACGCATTACTCGGTCAGCGCCGCTGCGCGCGAAGAGATGGGCGTGACCGAGGGGATGCTGCGGCTCAACGTCGGGCTCGAAGACCCGGATGACCTGATCGAGGATCTCGACCAGGCGCTCTCCAGATGCGGTCTGTAGCGGCCAATCTGAAACTTTCATGACTTGCAAATTTTCGCGCGGCACGGCATTCCATTAGCGGGTGTGGGGGAAGCGTGAGAGACGATCGCCCGATGAACGAAGCCGAATTGTTCGCCGCAATGATCGGAGATTCCGGCGCGGCAATCATTGCCAAAGATCTGGATGGCCGGGTCATCGCGTGGAACCGCGCGGCTGAAGGCGTGTTCGGCTGGACCGCGGCCG
>JANYEY010000019.1 GCA_025359685.1 Sphingomonadaceae bacterium
AATGGTGCTGGTCGAACTTGCATTAGCCATGACCCGTCCTTAGAGCCTCCCTCGCTGCAGAGCGAGCGGTTCTGTGGGCAATATTGTTGCGTGAAGGGCGGAAACTCGCGTGAGTCGGATCGTGATGAAATTCGGCGGCACTTCGATGGCCGGGTCCGAGCGGATCCGCCGGGTCGCCAATATCGTGCGCCGTCAGCAAGCTGCCGGGCACGAGGTTGCCGTCGTGGTATCGGCCATGGCAGGCGAGACCGACCGGCTGGTGACCTTCTGCCGCGAGGCTAACCCGCTGTACGACCCGGCCGAATACGATGTCGTGGTGGCAAGCGGCGAGCAAGTAACCGCCGGGCTGCTGGCGATGACGCTGCAGGCGCTGGGCTGCCAGGCGCGCTCGTGGCTTGGCTGGCAGCTGCCGATCCACACCGATGATGCTCATGCCAAGGCGCGGATCGAAGAGATGGACAGCGGCGCGCTGCTGGCCAGCATGGCGGCGGGCGAGATTGCGGTTATCCCGGGCTTCCAGGGCCTGTCAGGCGATGGCCGGATTACCACGCTGGGCCGCGGCGGTTCGGATACTTCAGCAGTTGCGGTAGCGGCAGCGATCGGGGCGGAACGCTGCGATATCTACACCGACGTTGACGGGGTCTATACCACTGACCCGAGGATCGTGGCCAAGGCGCGCAAGCTCAAATTCGTGACCTACGAGGAAATGCTCGAACTGGCTTCGGTCGGCTCGAAGGTCTTGCAGACCCGTTCGGTCAGCCTCGCGATGAAAGAAGGCGTGCGGGTGCAGGTGCTTTCCAGCTTCATCGACGACGATGCGACCCCCGCAGACGAAATTCCCGGTACGATGATCGTTTCGGACGAGGAACTAGAAGGACTGGATATGGAACGCCAGCTGATCACCGGCATCGCTGCCGACAAGAACGAGGCGAAGATCATCCTGACCCGCGTGCCCGACCGGCCCGGCGCGGTGGCGACGATCTTCGGGCCGCTCGCGGCGGCGAGTATCAACGTGGACATGATCATCCAGAATGTCGGGCGCGACAAGGGTGAGACAGACGTGACCTTCACCGTGCCCAGCGCCGACCTGCTGCGCGCGCAAACGCTGCTCGAGGCGCAGAAGGCAGCGATCGGGTTCAACCGGATCATCACCGATGCCAAGGTCGCCAAGGTCTCGGTGGTAGGCGTCGGCATGAAGAGCCACGCCGGTGTCGCCGCAACAATGTTCCGCAGCCTGGCCGATCGCGGGATCAACATCCAGGCGATCAGCACCTCCGAGATCAAGATCTCGGTGCTGATCGACGAGGACGAAACCGAACTCGCGGTGCGCGTGTTGCATTCGGCTTATGAATTGGATGCGGTAGACTAGTCCCCGCCGCCGGAGCAGCGGGGACTCATCGAATCAAACCAGATCGAACCGGTCGGCGTTCATCACCTTGGTCCAGGCAGCGACGAAGTCGCGCGCGAACTTCTCCTCGTGGCCGTTTTCGGCATAGACTTCGGCGACAGCCCGCAGCTCGGAATTTGAGCCGAACACAAGGTCGGCGCGGGTCGCGCGCCAGCTCTCGCCGCCGGTTGAACGATCGGTCGCGACGTATTCTTCCTGGCTCTCGTCGCTCGCCTTCCAAGCGTTGGTCATGTCCAGCAGGCCAACAAAGAAGTCGTTGGTCAGTTGGCCCGAACGCTTGGTGAAGTGGCCGTGGCCGCGTTCACCATGGTTGGCACCAAGTACCCGCAGCCCGCCGACCAGCACGGTCATTTCAGGTACCGACAGGCCGAGCAGCGAGGCGCGATCGAGCAGCATTTCCTCGGTCTTCACCCGCAGCTTCTTGGGCAGGTAGTTGCGGAAGCCGTCGGCCTGCGGTTCGAGCCAGTCGAAGCTTTCGGCATCGGTCTGGTCCTGCGTCGCATCGCCGCGTCCGCCAGTGAACGGCACGTCCTTGGCGCCCGCCATTTCCAGACCGACCACACCGCCGAGCACGATCGCATCGGCCAGGCTCATGCTGCCGCGCAGGCCGTTAAGGGTGTCGAGCACCTTGGCCAGCATCGGCGGTTCGTTGACATCCCAGTCCTTCTGCGGCGCCAGCGCGATCCGCGCGCCGTTCGCCCCGCCGCGGTGGTCCGACTTGCGGTAGGTGCTGGCCGAGGCCCAGGCGGTCTTGACCAGCTGGCTCACCGTCAGCCCGCTTGCCGCGATCTTCGCCTTGAGCGCGGCGACATCGACGTCGGACGGTTTGGTCCCGGCGGGAACCGGATCCTGCCAGATCAGGTCTTCGGCCGGAACTTCGGGGCCGAGGTAACGGACCTTAGGACCCATATCGCGGTGGCACAACTTGAACCAGGCGCGCGCGAAGGCGTCCTTGAACGCTTCGTGGTCATTGCGGAATTTCTCGCTGACCGCGCGGAATTCGGGGTCCATTTTCAGCGCCATGTCGGCGGTGGTCATCATCGTCGGGACCTTGACGTTGGCGTCCCACGCGGCCGGCGCCATGTCTTCGGGCTTCTGGTTGATGGGCTGCCACTGCTGCGCACCAGCAGGCGAATGAACCAGCTCGTAGTCATAATCGAGCAGCAGGCGGAAGTAGTTCTCGCTCCACGTGGTGGGGGTGTTGACCCACGAACCTTCGATCCCGCTGGTGACGGTGTGTTCGCCGATCCCGCCATGCTCGGCACTGCTGGTCCAGCCGAAGCCGAGCGCGCCGAGATCGCCGCCAGCTGGGGCCTTACCCAGCAGCGAGGCATCGCCGTTGCCGTGCGCCTTGCCGAACGTATGACCGCCTGCGGTAAGCGCGACGGTTTCTTCCGAATCCATCGCCATGCGCAGGAAGGTTGCCTTCATGTCGCGCGCCGAGAGCAGCGGATCGGGGTTGCCGCCCGGACCTTCGGGGTTGACGTAGATCAGCCCCATCTGGATCGCGGCCAAGGGCCCGTCGAGGTCAGTCAGCCCGCGTTCTTCATCGATGCGGGTCTGCACGCCTTCGTTGACCCACTTGTCCTCGTCGCCCCAGTAGATGTCCTTCTCGGGTTCATAGACGTCGGCGCGGCCGGCGCCAAAGCCGAACACCGGGCCGCCCATCGATTCGATTGCGACATTGCCCGCCAGGATGAACAGGTCGGCCCAGCTGATCGACTGGCCGTACTTCTGCTTGACCGGCCACAGCAAGCGCCGCGCCTTGTCGAGGTTGCCGTTGTCCGGCCACGAATTGAGCGGGGCAAAGCGCTGCTGACCCGAATTGGCTCCGCCGCGACCATCGCCGGTGCGATAGGTCCCGGCGGCGTGCCAGGCCATGTGATGAAGAACGGGCCGTAATGGCCATAGTCGGCCGGCCACCACGGCTGGCTGTCGGTCATCAGCGCGGTGAGATCAGCCTTGAGCGCGGTGTAATCAAGCTTCTGGAACGCATCGGCATAAGAGAAACCATCGCCCATCGGGTTGGTTGCGCCATAGCCGGCGAGAATATCGACCGCCAGCGCATCGGGCCACCAATCCTTGTTCTGGCGCCCCAGCAGCGCGCGGACAGAGGTATCTCCGTGACCCATCGGGCACTTGGTTTCGGCGTTCATGATCAGGCTCCTTCTCAGCGGCAACGGCGGGATCGACTCGCCGCTCCTATGTCTCTGACGGCAATGTTACTCTGCGTGGATAAATTGGCCCATCAGATTAAACTCGATAGTCTGATCTGAAATTACGATCAGGGGCGCTTCATTCCATAGTCGATCCGAATTCGCACCCATTCGCCGTACTTCGACGTTCCGCCCAGCCGCGGCGGGCGCACCCGGAACTGCCAGGCGGCGGCGAGCACGGCCCGTTCAAGGTGCGATCCGTTGGGGTATTCGTCCAGCCCGACGCAGTCCTCGACCCGAAAATCGGGCACCGTGCGGCAAGCGATCAGCGCCCAGCCGGGGCCATCGGCGGTGGAGAGGTAACCGGCAAGCTCGCTATCGTAAGGCTCGCGATACCAGGCCGCGGCATACAGCGGCTGGCCGTTGGGGGCGGTGCCGACGCTTTTGGTGTCACCCGAATTGCCCGGCGCGGGCGGTCCGAATTGGCCCTTGCCGGGCACCGCAAAGGCCGCCCCCGGCTTCGCCACAGGTTTGATTTCTGCCGCTGCCATCTGGCTCGGTGTGACCGGGATGATCGCGAATGCCGTCGGCGCAGGCACGGGTACTACGGCCGCTTCAGGGTTCGGCTTGACCGGTCCGGGGGGCGGCTGCAACGAAGCCAGCGCCTTGTGCTCATGGCCGGGGGCAGCCTTGAGGAATACGGGAGGCTTTTTGTGCTCCTCCTGCACGTTGATGCTGACCAGCGAGCGGTTCTTGTTCTGCAGCGGGTTGAGCCCCGCCCCGATCGACAAGACCGCCAGAACCAGCAGGACTTCGACGATAATCGCCAGCACGGCGCCGGTCAGCCGCTCGCGCGGCTTGCTTCGCAGGCCGGCGAAATCGAGATCGGCAAAGGTGCGGATTGGCTTGAGCAAGGGGCCTCGGAGAGCGACTCGCGGGGTGCTTTCGGCCCGCAGGGATTAACCGCGGCTGTCCTTGGCGCGGGGACGCGCGGCGGACAAGTACCAAACTGTCGCACTTGACCCCGCACTTGACGTTCGCCCACGCTAAGCCAATGATTGCAGCGGGATGAGTAAAACACCTGACTTCGATCCGTTCGGACTGGCCCGCGGCTGGATGAGCCAGTGGGAAAAGCTGGTCAACGAACACGGCACCGAGCTGCTGGCCAAGCCCGAAGCGGCGCAGGCGATGCAGGCGATGACCGGCGCGGCGATGCAGCTGCAGGCCGCCAGCCAGGAAACCAGCGCCAAGCTGCTGGCCGCCGCCAACCTGCCAAGCCGCGCCGATTTCGAAGCGCTCGGCGCGCGGCTCGGCGCGATTGAGGCGACTTTGGCGCGGATCGAGGCGAGCCTGCGCACAGTCGCGCCCGATGCTGCGCCGCCGCGCCCGCCGGTCGCCCGCACCCGCAAGCCTCCCGCCGCTTGATGGCCAGCGCCGTCGCCGGTTCAGCGCCCAGCGCGGTCGAGCGGGCGATCCAGCGCAACCTCAAGGGCCTCGGCTACCTTGCCTCCTCCGCCCCGGTGCTCGGCGCGAGCCCCAAGGATGTGGTGCTGAGCCGCGGTCCCTTGCGGCTCTACCACTATCACCCGCTGACCGACGAGGTGTACCGCGTGCCGGTGCTGCTGGTCATGGCGACCACCAACCGCGGCTACATCTTCGATATGGTCCCGGGGCAGAGCCTTGTCGAATTCCTGCTGCTGCGCGGCTACGACGTGTTCATGGCCGACTGGGAAGCCCCCCGGCCCGAAGATCGCGCGCTAGGGATGAAGGACTATGTCGAAGACTTCGTCGGCGGATCGGTTGCCGAAGTGCAGCGGATCACCGGCGAGGACGACGTATCCTTGGTTGGCTATTGCATGGGCGGGGTGCTGTCGGTGCTGTGGTCGGGGCTCAACCATGCCAAGGGCCCAAAGAACCTTGCGGTGTTCACCACGCCGGTCGATTTCCACCAGATGACCATGTTCAAGGCATGGTCGGACCAGCGCTATTTCGATGTTGACCGGCTGGTCGATACGCTGGGCCTCGCACCTGCTGAAATGCTGCTCACCGCCTTCGACATGCTCCGCCCGGCGGGGCGCATTTCGGCCAATTTCGCGCTCCTCGATAATCTGTGGAACGACGAATTCGTCAAGGGGCACCGCATGTTTGACCGCTGGAGCAACGACATGCTGCCGCTGGCGGGCGAATACTTCCGCGAAACCACCAAGCAGCTCGTTTGGGACAATGCGCTGATGGAAGGGCGGATGAAGGTCGGTGGGCGGCTGGTCGAGCTGGACAAGGTCAAGGCGCCGTTCCTCCACGTCACCGCCGAACACGATCACATCGTCACCACCGGCGCATCGGCCCCGCTGCTCGGGCTGATCGGGTCTGAGGACAAGGAACAGGTGGTGCTGAAAGGCGGCCACGTCAGCCTCATCGCCGGGCCCAATGCGGTCAAGCGGATGTGGCCCAAACTCGATATGTGGCTATCGGAAAAGAGCGTTTGAGATGAACGATGATATTTCAGTCCGGGCGCCCACTCGCGGCGACGCCGGTGCCCTGGCCCGGTTTGCGGGTGCCATGCCGGAGCATGACCTGCTGTTCCTCGCCCGCGACATCCGCGAGCCCAAGGTGCTCGAGGCGTGGCTGCGCTCGCAAGAGGAAGGCCACATCGCCAGCCTGGTTGCAGTGAGCGGCGGTGACGTTGTGGCAACCATCGCCGCGCTGTCCGACCGGTTCAGCTGGTCACCGCATGTTTGGGATGTGCGCCTGCTGGTCGCACCTGCCGCGCGCGGCAAAGGTCTGGGGCGCAAGCTGCTCGGCGCGATCGTCGACCAGGCGATCGCCGCCGGGGCGGGCAAGCTGACCGCACGGATGACCCCCGATCAGGCCGGGGCAATCACATTGTTTGAGGAATGTGGCTTCCGCGCCGAGGCGATGCTCAAGGACCAGGTCCGCGCGCCCGACGGCTCGCTGCATGACCTTGCCGTGCTGTCGCTTGATCCAGCGCGCGAGGCGGCACGGCGCGGGGCGTTCGGGGACTAGCAAGCTGCTCCGCCGCCACCTATAGGCCCGGATTGGACCAGACGCTCGACGTAATGGGGGAATTCCCAAGTGCATGACAAGACCCGGGCGCTGATGCAGCGCGGGTGCCAGTTCCTTGGCACCGAATATGCGATCCTGTGCGGGGCGATGAGCTGGGTCAGCGAGCGCAATCTCGTCTCCGCGATCAGCAACGCCGGCGGCTTTGGGGTGATCGCCTGCGGAGCGATGACGCCCGACCTACTCGACACCGAAATCGCCGCGACGAAGGCGCTGACCGCCAAGCCGTTCGGCGTGAACCTGATCACGATGCACCCGATGCTGCTCGATCTGATCGCGGTCTGCGCGAAGCACGGCGTGACCCACGTGGTGCTCGCGGGCGGGATCCCGCCCAAGGGCAGCGTCGAGGCGATCAAGGAGTTCGGCGCCAAAGTGCTGGTCTTCGCTCCCACGCTGGCGCTCGCCAAGAAGTTGCTACGTTCGGGCGCGGATGCCTTGGTGATCGAGGGCAGCGAGGCTGGCGGCCATATCGGCCCGGTCGCAACCAGCGTGCTGGCGCAGGAATTCCTGCCAGAGCTTTCGGCCGAGCACGTCGTCTTCGTCGCTGGCGGGATCGGCCGCGGCGACATGATCGCGGCTTACCTTGAAATGGGCGCGGTTGGCGTGCAGCTCGGCACTCGGTTCGCCTGCGCCACCGAAAGCATCGCGCACCCGGCGTTCAAGAAGGCCTTCTTCCGGGCAAACGCGCGCGACGCGATCACTTCGGTCCAGGTCGATCCGCGCCTGCCGGTGATCCCGGTGCGTGCGCTCAAGAACAAAGGCACCGAGGAGTTCACCGCCAAGCAGATCGAAGTCGCCAAGTTGCTCGATGCCGGCGCAGTCGACATGGGCGAAGCGCAGCTCCAGATCGAACACTTCTGGGCCGGCGCACTGCGCCGCGCGGTGATTGATGGCGATGTCGAAAGCGGCTCGGTCATGGCCGGGCAATCGGTCGGGATGGTGAATTCCGAAGAGCCGGTGGCGGAGATTATTGCCCAGCTGATGGACCAGAGCGAAGCGGCTTTGGCCAGGTAAGATTGGTTCTCGCAGAGACGCAGAGAAGAAAGTGGAGTCGCAGAGGGGATGCGCCTGACCGAAGGTCACTCTTTCTTCTGACAATCCAGCAATTCGCAGACTTTGAATTGATAAGCAGCTTCGCCGCTAAGACCAGCCTCTCTGCGTCTCCTTTTCTTCCTCCGCGTCTCTGCGTGCACCCCTTCTTCCTTGAAACGAAAAAAGGGCCGGAGCTTGCGCTCCGGCCCATTAAAGTTGTTCGTTCGCAGGAGGAACGTGGGTTGGCGGGACCGGGGGGAGGAGAGGAGGAACCCCGACCCCGCCAATCTGGTGTGACGGGCGCCTAGTAGTTGTAGGCGCGCTCGCCGTGTTCGTTGAGGTCGAGGCCTTCGCGCTCGGCTTCTTCGCTGGCACGCAGGCCGAAGGTCTTGTCGATCGCGATCAGCAGGATGGCAGAGACGCCGCCCGACCAGACCAGGGTGGTGACAATCGCCCACAGCTGGCTCTTCATCTGGCCCAGCATGTCGTAGGCACCCGGGATGGCCGGAAACACCGTGTAGTCGATCCAGCCCTGACCGCCGAGCGCCGGGCTCGCGACGATCCCGGTGGCGAGCGCGCCGGTGATCCCGCCGATGCAGTGGATCCCGAAGACGTCGAGCGTGTCGTCGTACTTGAACTTGCTCTTCACCGTCGAGACGAAGAAGAAGCACAGCGGCGAGACGATCAGGCCCAGTACGATCGAGCTCATCGGTGAACCGAAGCCCGAAGCCGGCGTGATCGCGACGAGCCCGGCGACGGCACCCGAAGCGGCACCCAGCATCGACGGCTTCTTGTGGACGATCTGTTCGACCACGGCCCAGCTCAGCGCCGCAGCGCAAGTGGCGAGCATCGTGTTGACGAAGGCAACCGCAGCGACGCCGTTGGCTTCAAGGTTGGACCCGGCGTTGAAGCCGAACCAACCCACCCACAGCAAGCTCGCACCGATCATGGTCATGGTCAGCGAGTGCGGCGGGGTGTTTTCCTTGCCGAAGCCAAGCCGCTTGCCGAGCACCAGGCAGCCAACCAGACCAGCAATACCGGCGTTGATGTGAACCACGGTACCGCCGGCGAAATCGAGCGCGCCCTTGGCAAACAGGAACCCGGTGTCGGTCGGAGCATCGGGCAGGAAGTCTGGGCCAGCCCAGTACCACACCATGTGCGCGACCGGGTAATAGACCAGCAGCGACCACAGCACGGTGAACAACATCAGCGGCCAGAACTTGATCCGTTCGGCGAACGAACCGATGAACAGCGCCGGAGTGATCATGGCGAAGGTCATCTGGAACACGAAGTAGCTGAGTTCAGGAATGTAGACATTGTTCGAGAAGGTCGCCGCGAAGGTTCCGCTGGTGACCCCGGACATGAACGCCTTCGAGAGACCGCCAATGAACGGTGACCCGCCGGTGAAGGCAAGCGAATAGCCGACCACCGCCCACATAAGGCCGGTGATCGAAACGATCATGAACACCTGCATCAGCACGCTGAGCATATTCTTGGTGCGCACCAGCCCGCCGTAAAACAGCGCGAGTCCGGGCACGCTCATCATCAGCACCAGCACCGATGAAATCAGCATCCAGGTGGTATCGCCCTTGTTGACCATGCCGGCCTGAGCGGCGGCAAAGGCCGCATCTGAGGCTTTGATCGGGCCGGCGGCCTGAGCGAAAGCGGCACTGGCGCTGGCGAGCATTGCGCCCATGGCCCCGAGCCCGCCAAAAATCTTGCGGTTCATGTGTGAGTTCCCCTCTGTCGCGCGCCCGATCACAGCGCGGTATCCCCGGTTTCGCCGGTGCGGATGCGGGTGGCCGAGGCCAGCTCCAGCACGAAAATCTTGCCGTCGCCGATCGCGTCGGTGCTGGCCACCTGCTGGATCGTTTCGACCACTTGCGGACCAAGCGCATCGCTCACGGCCAGTTCGATCTTCACCTTGGGGAGCATGTTGGTGTGATACTCGGCGCCGCGATAAATCTCGGTCTGCCCCTTCTGCCGTCCGAAGCCCTTCACCTCGGTCACGGTCATGCCCGCAACCCCGAGCGCGCCGAGTGCATCGCGCACTTCGTCGAGCTTGAAGGGTTTGATAATGGCAACGATGAATTTCATGCCGGTCCCCTGCTTGTGCCTAAATCTGGCCGTCGGCCCCGCGCCGACTTCGCAAGCGCAGCAAAGATCGTGCCAAAACGCAATTATTGCGTCTTTTCAGAGTCCGGGACGAAATGAAGTGAGGCGCAGGATGCCAGCAGCGCCCGAAAATTACGCGCACTGCCTACTTTTTAGGCAGTTCCAGCCTGGCCCAGACCGGCAGGTGGTCCGATGCCGCTGCCGCCAGCACGCTGTGGTGCACCCCGGCGCGTTCGCAGTGCCAATCGGGCGAAATCACCAAGCGGTCGAGCTGTGCAACCGGGCGGCGCGAGGGGAAACTGCGCCCCGGCGCGAGCACTTTCCAGCCGGTGTGGAATTCGCGCAATGACCCGCCGTGCTGCGACCATTCGTTGAAATCACCCATCAGCACCGTCGGACTGGGATGATCGCAGCGCTGGCAGTGGGCGAGCACCGCGCGGACCTGCTGGCGGCGGCGCAGTCCCGACAGGTCAAGATGCATCCCCACCACCCGCACTCGCTGGCCTTCTACCAGCAAGTCGGCGCGGATCGCCCCGCGTGGCTCCAGAGTCGGCAGCGGCACGATCCCCGCTTCGGCAATGGTGAATTCGCGCCGCACCAGCAGCGCGTTGCCATGCCAGCCGATCGAGTGCCGACCGGTCGCCAGCTGCACCGCGCGGTAGTGCCCGTGCTCTTCAAGCAGCTGGTGCGGCAAGACGGCATGGCGCTCGCCAAAACGGCGGTCAGCCTCCTGCAGCGCGATCACGTCGGCGTCGATCTCGTGCAGCACCGCCATGATCCGCTCGGGATCGCGGCGGCGGTCGAGCCCCACCCCCTTGTGGATGTTGTAGCTGGCGAAGGTCAGTTGCATTCGGTGATGAACGGGCCGGAGCTCAATTCGCTCCCGCATCCCCGGCGATAAAACGATCGGTCGGCCGGGTCGGCAGCCCATCGATGCTCTGCGTGCGCCCGCTCATCTTGGTCACCCACTTTTCTGGGTCGGACTGGGCATGGTATTTGGGCAGCGTCACGCGTTCATGATCGACATGCATGATCGGCACGCCCCAGCCGCAAGAGGTCTGGACGCTCTCCACCGCGATATCGAAGATCTGGCGGGTGCCGGGGAGCAGGGTGAACTGCGCCGCCAGCTCGCCCCAATCGGCATCCTGCGGCAGCACCGCGCGGCCACGGCCATAGATCCGCAAGATCAGCGCGGGCTGTTCGAAATTGCACATCATGATCGTGATGCGGCCATCGGCGGCAAGGTGCGCGTGCGTTTCATTGCCCGATCCGCCAAGGTCGAGATAGGCGACGCGGCTTGGCGAAAGCACCTTGAACGTATCGGCCAGGCCCTTGGGGCTCAGGTTGATCCGGCCATCAGCTGCGGCGGTGGCGGTGAAATACACCGCCTGCCTGGCGATCATCGCCTCGTGATCGGGCGTGAGGGTGTTGGTGAATTCCATGACCGCTGACTAGGCTTCCCGCCCGGTCCCGGTCAACGTTCCTTGGTCGCCGAAAACACCAATTCGGGATTGCGCTCCTGCTGGTAGCCCACATCCCACGCGCTACGCGCCATGAACACCGGATCGCCGTCGCGATCATGCGCTAGGTTTGCCTTGTTGAAATCCGTGAAGCCCTTGAGCGCGGCATCGCTGCCCTTGAGCCAGCGCGCGGTCTCGAACGGCGCGGGTTCGAGCATCGCCTCGACCTTGTATTCCGCTTCAAGCCGCGAAATCAGCACGTCCAATTGCAATTGCCCGACGACGCCGACGATCCACGATGCGCCAATCTCAGGGTAGAACACCTGGATCACGCCTTCTTCGCTGAGATCATCGAGCGCCTTGCGGAGCTGCTTGGTCTTGGTCGGGTCCCTGAGCGCCACCCGGCGGAGGATTTCCGGCGCGAAATTGGGCAGTCCGGTGAAGCGCAGCTTATTGTGCTCGCTGAGCGTATCGCCCACCCGCAATGTGCCGTGGTTGGGGATGCCGATAATGTCGCCGGGCTCGGCGCTGTCAGCAATTTCACGGTCCTGCGCGAAGAACAGGATCGGCGAATGGATCGCAACCGGCTTGCCGCTGCCCGATGGGGTGAGCTTCATGCCGCGTTTGAAGGTGCCCGAAACCAACCGCATGAAGGCGATCCGATCACGGTGCATCGGGTCCATATTGGCCTGGACCTTGAACACGAACCCGGTAACTTCCTTGGCCTCAGGCATGATCACGCCTTCGCTGCTCGGCTGCGGGCGCGGCGGCGGGGCGTAAGTTGCGATCGCGTCGATCAGTTCGGCCACCCCGAAGTTCTTGAGCGCTGAGCCGAAGTAGACCGGGGTCAGGTCGCCGTTTTGATAGGCTTCAAGATCGAATGCGGGATACCCGCCCTGCCCCAGTTCGATTTCGTCGGCCACGGTGGAAGGGATGTCGTCAGCCGGGGTGACCTTGCCCAGAAACTCGCGGCTTGGGCCTTCGGGCCGGGCGATGGTGTTGGTGGCGAAGTCGAGCACGCCTTTGAACTCGCCGCCCATCCCGATCGGCCACGACATTGGGCAGACATCGAGCGCGAGCGCATCGGCGACCTCGTCGAGGATTGCGAAAACCGAGCGGCCTTCGCGGTCGACCTTGTTGACGAAGGTGATGATCGGCACCGAGCGCAGCCGGCAGACCTCGAACAGCTTGCGGGTCTGCGGCTCGATGCCCTTGGCCGCATCGATCACCATGATCGCCGAATCGACCGCGGTCAGCGTGCGGTAAGTGTCTTCGGAAAAGTCCTCGTGGCCCGGGGTATCGAGCAGGTTGAAGGTAATGCCATCCCGCTCGAAGGTCATCACGCTCGAGGTGACCGAGATCCCGCGCTGCTGCTCGATCTTCATCCAGTCCGACCGCGCCCGCCGCGCCGCCCCGCGCGCCTTGACCTGGCCGGCGAGATGGATCGCCCCGCCTTGCAGCAGCAGCTTCTCGGTCAGCGTGGTCTTGCCCGCGTCAGGGTGCGAGATGATGGCAAAGGTGCGGCGGTTGGACATGGGATGCGCGCTTAGCGGGGGGAGCACTGGAGGCCAAGCTCTTAAGGTCCTCTCCATTTTTGGCGAAGGCCACAAATGGGGAGGTGGATCGCCGCAGGCGAGACGGAGGGGTAGCGCGGCGGAGTTCAATCTTTCCGATTAGCGGACCGATACTTCAAGTTCCCGAGTTTCAGCATCTGTCTCGCCCTCAAAAGCACGATAACGGACCATGATGAACGTGCCCGACCAATTGCCGGGGATATCCCATGTTCCCGTTATCTCATTGCCATCACTGCTAAGCTGGCCATCGTACTGAACGAACGAACGTCTCTTTGAAAACCCGTCGTAACTCTTAAGGAATGACACTGATCGGCCATCCCTGACGCCGCTAACGAATGCGTTGAGCACTTTTCCCGTGTCCCGGAGCGCAGTGCCTCGCTCGAAAGTTTCGCCATCGAAGGAGCCATTGTGCTCACGAATTTCTGCATCGAAGTGAGTTGGCGGATATGCGCGAAGGTAGTTGAAGATCCCTTTCCACTTTCCGCTTAGGTTCAAATCGTCTTCCGTCATGCTCTTCGCATAGTCGAATTTGCGTTGTTACCCCAGCCCGCCCTTCAGCAACGCATTGGCCTGCGCCGCCACCTCGGCTAAATCCGCGTCACCATCCATCACCCCGAACCTGAGCCCCAAAAACACGTTCATCCCCATGATCGCCCAGGCGTGGACTTCGCTCGGCTCCACGCCGAGTTCCCCTTTCGCCCGCGCCGCCTGTAACCGCTCAAGGATGCGCGCTGCCGTATTGAGGTAGTGCGCGCGCCAATCCTCCGGAGCGACGAATTCAGCCTCATCAATGATCCGGTAGATTTCTTTGTGGCTGCGCGCAAAGTCGAGGAACGCGGCGAGCGCGATGCCTTCGGCGCCGATCGCTCCGCCGCCGTGCGCCGCGAGCACTGGGGCGACGTGATCGCGCACCCGGCCGCTCATGTCCTGGACCAGCGCCTTGAACAACGCCTCCTTGCTTTCGAAGTAGGTATAGAAGCTGCCCAGCGCGACCCCGGCGCGGATCGTGATCGAGACGATCGAGCTGTCGTGAAAGCCCTTCTCGCCAAATTCCGCCGCTGCCGCATCGAGGATCGCGCGCTGGGTGCGCCGCCC
>JANYEY010000070.1 GCA_025359685.1 Sphingomonadaceae bacterium
CCGCAAGGATAACTGCATCATCATCTGCAGCATCGAGAACGTCGATCCGATGGGGGTCCACACCGGCGATTCGATCACCGTCGCGCCCGCGCTGACGCTGACCGACAAGGAATACCAGATCATGCGCAACGCCAGCATTGCGGTGCTGCGCGAGATCGGGGTCGAAACCGGCGGGTCGAACGTCCAGTTCGCGGTCAATCCCGCCGATGGCCGGCTGATCGTGATCGAGATGAACCCGCGCGTGTCGCGCTCGTCCGCGCTGGCCTCCAAGGCGACCGGCTTCCCGATTGCTCGCGTCGCGGCCAAGCTGGCGGTGGGCTATACGCTTGACGAGCTGACCAACGAGATCACCGGGGCGACCCCGGCGAGCTTTGAGCCGAGCATCGATTACGTGGTGACCAAGATCCCGCGGTTTGCCTTCGAGAAGTTCAAGGGCGCCGAACCGCTGCTGTCGACCGCGATGAAGTCGGTCGGCGAGGTCATGGCGATTGGCCGCAACTTCAAGGAATCGATGCAGAAGGCGCTGCGCGGGTTGGAGACTGGGCTCGACGGGTTCAACCGCGTCCTGGCGCTTGATGGCGCGGACCGCGACGCGATCACCGCCGCATTGTCGCGCCAGACCCCGGATCGGCTGCTGATCGCCGCACAGGCCTTCCGCGAAGGCTTCACCCTCGAAGATATTCACAGCATCACCAGCTACGATCCGTGGTTCTTGCGCCACATCGAAGAAATTATCGCGGAAGAAGCTGCGATCATGCGCGATGGCTTGCCCAACGATGCTACTGGGCTGCGCCGCCTCAAAGCGATGGGCTTTTCCGATAAGCGCCTCGCGGTGCTGGCCGTGCGCGGCGTCGGCGTGGCCGGCGGAATGGGCGAAACCAGCGCCAAGCGTTCCGGCCTGCTCCATGATGCCCTGCGCGCGATGGCCGGGGCCACGACAGAAAACGAGGTCCGCGCGCTGCGAACCAAGCTCGGCGTCCACCCGGTGTTCAAGCGGATCGACAGCTGCGCGGCCGAATTCGAAGCAATCACGCCTTACATGTACTCGACTTACGAGGCCCCGCTGTTCGGCGAGCCTGAGAACGAGGCCGTGCCGAGCGACCGCCGCAAGATCGTGATCCTGGGCGGCGGGCCCAACCGGATCGGGCAGGGGATCGAGTTCGATTACTGTTGCTGCCACGCCTGCTACGCGCTCGAGGAAGTCGGCTACGAGACGATCATGATCAACTGCAACCCGGAAACGGTGAGCACCGATTATGACACCTCCGATCGGCTCTATTTCGAACCGCTGACCGCCGAGGACGTGCTCGAAATCTTGCGGGTCGAGCAGCAGAACGGCGAGCTGGTCGGCGTGATCGTGCAGTTCGGCGGGCAAACCCCGCTCAAGCTGGCGCAGGCGCTGGAGGACGCAGGCATTCCGATCCTCGGCACTCCGCCCGATGCGATCGATCTGGCCGAAGACCGCGAACGATTTGCCAAGCTGGTCAATGACCTGGGCCTCAAGCAGCCGCTCAACGGCATCGCCCGCAGCCGCGACGAGGCAGTCGCGGTGGCCAATCGCATCGGTTTCCCGGTGTTGATGCGCCCGAGCTATGTACTGGGTGGCCGCGCGATGGAGATTGTCGACAGCATCGCGCAGCTCGATAACTACATCACCACCGCGGTCTCGGTTTCGGGCGAAAGCCCGGTGCTGATCGACCAGTACCTGCGCGATGCGATCGAATGCGATGTCGATGCGCTGTGCGACGGCGAACAGGTTGTGGTCGCGGGCGTGATGCAGCACATCGAGGAAGCCGGGATCCATTCGGGCGACAGCGCCTGCACCCTGCCGCCCTACAACCTCCCCGCCGAAATCATCGCCGAGATGGAGCGTCAAGCTGAGTTGCTGGCGCTCGCGCTGGGCGTCAAAGGCCTGATGAACATCCAGTTCGCGGTGAAAGACGGCGATGTTTACCTGATCGAGGTCAACCCGCGCGCCAGCCGCACCGTGCCGTTCGTGGCCAAGGCAATCGGCCAGCCGGTGGCCAAGGTCGCGGCGCGGGTCATGGCGGGGGAGAAGCTCAGCACCTTCCCGCCGTTCAAACGCACCTTCGATTACATGTCGGTCAAGGAGGCGGTGTTCCCGTTCGCGCGGTTTGCCGGGGTCGACCCGGTGCTCTCACCCGAAATGAAATCGACCGGCGAAGTGATGGGGATCGACGCGACTTTCCCGATCGCCTTTGCCAAGAGCCAATTGGGCGCGGGCACGCGGCTGCCCGAGGGCGGCACCGCGTTCGTTTCGGTCAAGGATAGCGACAAGCCGGTGATCCTGCCTGCCGTCCGCCAGCTGATCGAGCGCGGATTTACCGTGATCGCCACCGGCGGGACCCAGCGCTACCTCGCCGAAGCCGGTTTGCTGGTGGAGCTGGTCAACAAAGTTGCCGAAGGCCGCCCGCACATTGTCGACAAGATCATCGACGGGCAGATCGCGTTGATTTTCAACACCACCGAGGGCTGGCAGAGCCTTAAAGACTCGCAATCGATCCGCGGTTCGGCGCTGACCGGAAAGGTGCCATACTATACAACTGCCGCAGCATCGGTGGCGGCGGCGCAGGCAATTGCGGCCTTGGAGGGCGCAAAGCTTGAAGTCCGTTCGTTGCAGGATTATTATAGCAGCTGAGCAATCGCGTTTTTCCGCCAAAAGCGACTGGTTCCGCCCGCAGCCCGATGGCGCGGGGGAAAGTTCTAGTCGCTGCGAACGGGACGACTGCAGGAGGAATTGGTAATGGCAAGTGTCGAAAAGCTGCCGATGCTGGCGGAAGGCTATGAACGCCTGATCGCCGAGCTGAAGGCACTGCGCGTAGAGCGGCCGCTGATCGTTGATGCGATCGAGGAGGCGCGCGCGCACGGCGATTTGTCGGAAAACGCCGAATACCACGCCGCCAAGGAACGCCAGGGCCAGGTCGAGATGATGATCTCCGACCTTGAGGACAAGGTCAGCCGCTCGCAGATTGTCGATCCGACCTCGCTGTCAGGCGACAAGGTAATCTTCGGCGCGACTGTCAGCCTGCTCGACGATGATGAAAAGCCGGTGAAATACCAGATCGTCGGGCCGTATGAGGCTGACGCCAAGATTGGCCGGATCAGCTACAATTCGCCGCTTGGCAAGGCGCTGATCGGGCGCAAGGCCGGGGAAGAAATCGAAGTGACGGTACCCTCGGGCGACAAGTTCTACGCGGTCGAGAAGATCGAGTTCGTCTGAGGCCTCGGCCTCAGCGCTTGAGCATGTCCGGCTGAAGCAGACGGTGCAGGTGCACCACAACGTACTTCATTTCAGCATCGTCGATGGTGCGCCGCGCGGCGCTGCGCCAGGCTTCCTCAGCGCTGGCGTAGTCGGGAAACACCCCGACGAAATCGATCGCATCGAGGTCTTCGAATTCGACGGTCTGCGGGTCAATGACCCGGCCGCCGAATACGAGGTGCAATTTCTGTTCGGACATTCGCGCTGATCCCGGGGAAGAGAGAAAGCGCGCCCATAGTCAGCCTGCGCCGCGGGCGCAAGCGGGCGAGTCCGTAGCGTCATGTTTACTTTCGCAAACGGGCCACTGCCTTGATTGCTTCTCCGGCAAGCCGGGTTCCGCGGCTGCGAACGGTCTTGCTCGCCGAGACGGCGCGCTGGCGCAGCGGCGCGGTGCCTTCTTCAAGCATGGTCAGGCCGTCATGGGCGGCCTCTCCGGCGGCGTCACGGGCCTGGCGGCCATAGGCGAGTCCAAATTCTGCGGCGACCGTGGCGATGCCCATGGCGCGCTTGGCAGTCTTGCTGGCAAACTTGCGCGGCAGCACGGCTGCAACCAGCACGCCAAGGCCCAGCCCGGCGGCAATCGTGAGCCAGGGGTATTCGCGCGCCAAGCTGCGATAATCTTCGGGCGGATGGCGATCGGGCAAGGGATCGCGGCGTGGCTGCGCGGGCAGGCTGTCGCTCTCACGCGTCAGGCGTTCCTGCGAAGCGGCAATACGTTTGGCAACGCGGTCACGGCGGAGATCGGTATTGCTCACTCGGGGTTACTCTTCATCGGACCAGGCGCCATCGACCCGTCCGCTATCGGCTACGTCCTGAACCACTTCTGACTGGTCCCCGAACAGCCGGGCGATCAGCCGGCCCAGCGGGCCTCGCAAGAACCAAACCAGCAAGAGGCCAATCGTTCCCGCGATGACTGGTTTGTTTTCGCGCGCAACCTCTACCCCGGTTGCAAGTGCATCCTCGACCTCGCCCGTCAACTTGTCCTTGATCCGGCCGCCGATGCCGCGCGCAGCCAGGTCCGACTTGACCTGGCCGGTACCGCGTTCAACCAATTCACGCGCTGCGTTGCGATTGACGCGGTCCGCGATCAGGCGTTGTTCGGCGTCGCTCATGGTTCTGCGTCATCGGCGAGCAGTGCGCTCATCCGCTTCCACCGGCGACTGGCGGCAAGCGCTGAGAGCCCAGCGGCAAGCAGCAGCGCGAGCACGGTTACAGCAGTGGCCGCCCAAGCCCCGATCATCTCGCTTAGACCGAGCACCACTCCCATAACCAGTGCCATCAGCGCAAAGAATACCAGTGCCAGCGCCAGCGCGGCCCAGGCAGTAATGCCCTTAATCCCGGCTCCAGCCACTGCGGCGCGCGATTTCTGGTAAGCGAACTCCGCCTCAAGCAGGGTCCGCCCATCGCTGGCGAGCTGCCTGACATCGTCAACCAGCGACCGCTCAGCGTCGGCTTCGGGTCTCAACAGGGGCGGGGAAGGATCATCCATGGCCAGCCGACATGGCGCGCCGCAGCACGCCCTGTCAATCGGTCTGGATCAGTCTTCCGACGAGCCGCCACGGAACAGCCGGGCCAGGAAGAAACCGGCCACCGCAGCGATGCCGACGGCGAGGCCCGGGCTCTTGCGAACGAATTGGCGCGCGTCGTCGCCCAGTTCGTTCAGGTCCTTCGATTCGATCTTGGCCGCAGTTTCCTGCATCGACCGGGCAGCGGTCCGGGCATAGTCGCCATAGCGCGTGCCAAGCTTCTCATCGATCGCCCCGGCATTGTCCGACACGATCTTGCCCAAGCCCGAGATTGCGTCGCTGGTCCGGGCCTTGCCGTCCTTGGCCAGATCGCCGGCTTTGCCGCGCGCCTGTTCGGCCATGACTTTGGCTTCTTCGACCCAGTCGGCGCCCTTGGCTGCAACCTGCTCGCGATAAACACCGGCCTTGGCCTGGGCTTCCTTGCCGAGCACGGCGGCACCGGCGCGGGCTTCGTCGATCGCCTTGGAGAACTTGGCTTTGGCTTCGGCAGTTGCTGGCACGGGAGTGGCGGCCTTGCGCGGCGCGGCCGGCTTTTTCGCGGCGGGCTTCTTGGCGCTCGATGCAGGAGTATCAGCCATGACGGTTTCCTTCTGATTGCTGGCTACCCCCGTTCCGGGGCGCTTGGTGATATGTGGACATCAATCCGGCAGCGTTCAAGTGGTTCCCCAAGGTCGCTGCATAGCAATGCATCTTGCGGCCAGCGGCGGCGCTGCTAAGGCGCGCAGCAGTCACTTACGGCCGACAAGGAACCGCCATGACCACCATCATCGACATCCACGCCCGTGAAATCCTCGACAGCCGGGGCAACCCGACAGTGGAAGTCGATGTATTGCTCGACGACGGCAGCTTTGGCCGCGCGGCAGTCCCATCGGGCGCATCGACCGGCGCGCACGAAGCGGTCGAACTGCGTGACGGCGACAAATCGCGCTACTTGGGCAAGGGTGTGCTCAAGGCGGTTCAGGCGGTCAATGACGAGATCACCGACGCGATCCTCGGGCTCGACGCCGAAGACCAGCGCGACATCGACCATGTGATGATCGAGCTCGACGGGACCGAAAACAAGGCCCGGCTTGGCGCCAACGCCATTCTCGGCACCAGCCTGGCCGTGGCCAAGGCTGCTGCCAATGCACGCGGCCTGCCGCTCTATTCTTACATCGGTGGGGTTTCCGCGCACGTCCTGCCGGTACCGATGATGAACATCATCAATGGCGGTGAACATGCCGATAACCCGATCGACTTCCAAGAATTCATGATCGTCCCAATCGGCGCGCCAACTCTGGCCGAGGCGGTCCGGTGGGGCTCGGAGATTTTTCACACGCTGAAGAAGGGCCTCCATGAGAAGGGCCTCGCCACTGCCGTTGGTGACGAAGGCGGGTTCGCGCCCGATCTGGCGAGCACCCGCGCCGCGCTCGATTTCGTGATGGAATCGATCGGCCAAGCTGGGTTCAAGCCGGGCAGCGACGTGGTCCTGGCGCTCGATTCGGCGGCGACCGAATTCTTCAAGGGCGGCAAGTACGAGATCAGTGGTGAAGGGCTGAGCCTGTCACCCGAAGCAATGGCCGACTATTACGTCAAACTGTGCGCAGATTACCCGATTGCCTCGATCGAGGACGGCATGGCTGAAGACGATTACATCGGCTGGAAAGCACTGACCGACTTGATCGGCGACAAGGTCCAGCTGGTTGGCGACGACCTGTTCGTGACCAACCCGAAGCGGCTCAGCATGGGCATCGACATGGGACTGGCCAATTCGCTGCTGGTCAAGGTCAACCAGATCGGCTCGCTGTCAGAAACGCTCGACGCGGTGAGCATCGCGCTGCGCGCCGGATACACCGCGGTGATGAGCCACCGATCGGGCGAAACCGAGGACGCGACCATTGCCGACCTGGCGGTGGCGACCAACTGCGGCCAGATCAAGACCGGCAGCCTCGCGCGCTCGGACCGCCTCGCCAAGTACAACCAGCTAATCCGTATCGAGGAAGAGCTAGGCGACGCGGCGCATTATGCCGGGGCTGGGGCTTTCAAGCGCCTCGGCTGAACCTCGGCGCGCTTGCCAAGCGCCCCAGCGCAGCTTAATCGATCGCTTAAACAAGCCGGCGACAAGCTCGGCTGGGAGAGCGCATGGCTGGGTTTCCGACGCATCCGGGCGATGTAACGCCAATTTGGTTGAACGTGCAGCTAGAGGCCGCCGGGGCGTTGGATGGTGCGCGTGTCACGGCGGTCGAATGGCATGCGATCGGTACTGGCCAGGTCGGCGATTCGGCGCGGTTCCAGCTGACTTACGACCGCGTGACGAGCGCGCCCGCGACGCTGGCGGGTAAGTTTCCCGCTGCCGACCCGACCAGCCGCGGCACCGCTGCCGCCTTTGGGCTCTATGCCAAGGAGGTCGGCTTCTACCGTGACCTTGCCCCGCAGCTCGACGTGCGTGTGCCCAAAGTGTTCGCCGCCGAGATCGCCGAGGATGGGGTCGAATTCATCCTGCTGTTCGAGGACCTGGGCCCGGCACGGGGGGGCAATCAGCTCGACAGCTGCAGCTTTGCGGATGCCCGCGAAGCGATGCGTCAGGCCGCCGCGCTGCACGCGCCGAGCTGGGAAAACCAGGCGATCCTCGGCACACCGTGGCTGCACCCACGTGAAGGGCAGATCGATCAGGTCAAGGCGCTGTACCGCGCCGCGCAATCGGTCTTTCGTGACCGCTATGCGGACAGCCTTGAACCCGAATATATGGCGGTGTGCGAACAGCTCGACGATGCCGCCGATCATTGGTTCGGCCGCGAAGGCTCGTCCAAGTGCCTGCTCCACGGTGACTTCCGGCTCGACAACTTGCTGTTCGATATCAAAGGCGGCGCGGAACCGATCGCGGTGCTCGACTGGCAGACCGTCGCGGTGGGAAATGCGCTGACCGATATCGGCTATTTCATGGGCACCGGTATCGGCAACGCGCTGCGCGAACGCCACGAAGACGAGCTGCTCGACCTCTATTGCTCCGAGATGAGCGCGCGCGGCGTAGCGCTTGATCGTGAGGCAATCTGGGACGATTACGTGGTCGGCGCCTTGCACGGCATATCGACCGCGGTGTTCAGCGCAGCCTATGTCGAACGCACACCGCGCGGCGATGCCAACTTCCTGTCGATGGCCCGCGGTGGCTGCGCACTCGCGCTGGCGCATGGCAGCCTGGCGAAACTGACTGTGTAACCGGAGAATCGCAATGCTGACCAAAGGTGACGATTATCCGCTGCACCAGACGCCCGAGCCGGTCGCCTATGCCGGCACCGATCGGAATTTCTACGACCGTTATTTCTTCAACGGCTATGCCCCCGATGGCTCGGGGTTCTTTGCGGTAGCCTTCGGGATCTACCCGCACCTTAACGTCGCCGACGCGCACTTCTCGGCGATCCGCGACGGGGTGCAGGTTAACCTCCACGCCAGCCGCGAACTGGGGATGGAGCGGATGGATTTGCAGGTCGGGCCGATCCAGATCGAGATCATCGAGCCGCTCAAGATCCTGCGGGTGACGGTCGATGGGGAGGGGCTCAAGGCCGACCTGACCTTTACCGGCCGTGCCTTCCCGATCGAGGAGCCGCGCTTCATTCACCGCATCGGCCCGCGCACTTTCATGGATTACACCCGGCTCACGCAGAACGGGCATTACACCGGCTGGATCGAGATCAACGGGGAGCGGCAAGACTGCGTTCCCGGCACCGCTGGCACCCGCGATCGCAGCTGGGGTGTGCGCCCAGTCGGGACCAGCGACCAGCAGCCGCACGGCACTGGCGTGGTGCCGGGATTCTTCTGGCAGTGGACCCCGCTCAACTTTGCGGATCGCAGCGTGTTCTTTCACGTCAACGCGGATGCCAAGGGCAACAAGTGGAACACCCGCGCGGTGATCGCGCCCGACGGCGCGGATGCTGCGAGCCTTATCGATGCCGACGGCGAAATGGCCGCTCCGCTGGCTTCGGGAACCCGCTGGCCCGATGGCGGCACACTGACCATCGACGGACCCGATGGGCCAGAGACGCTTACTTTCGAACCGCTCGGCCGGTTCCAGATGCGCGGGCTGGGCTACACCTCGCCCAAGTGGAGCCATGGCCTGTGGCACGGCCCGCTCGCGGTTGAGCGCGAAGACTTCGGGCTGCAGCAGGTCAACCCCGCGACCACGGACAATTACCATGTCCAGCTGCCGTGCAAGGTCACGAGTGACCGGCACGGCAGTGGCATAGGTGTGTTCGAGCAGCTGATCATCGGGCCTTATGCGCCGATGGGGCTGAAAGAGTTTCTCGACCTGGGCTAAGCCATGCCCACTATTTCAACAGTGTGACGTGGCCGGTCTTGGTGTGCTTCATCTGTCCGCCGGTGAAGGTCATTGCGACCACCCCGTCGCAAGCGGTGCTGCTGCAGCGTTCGCTGATTGATGGTGCACTGGCTTCCCGGGCCACTGTCATATTGGTGCTGATCCGCGCCGGGGTTGAATCGATTCGGGTGATGCCTGACTTGGCATAGGACGCCGCAGCTGCTCCGCCGCCACCTTTGCTGCAAACCACGCTGACACTTGAAACGGCATAGGTTTCGCTGCCATTCGATAGCGTTGCCGCATCGAGGTGGCCCGATGCGCAGGCTGCAGCCACCGTCGGTGCAGTCGCATCGACTGTAAACGACAGGCCGTAGATTTCGTTTTGAGTCCCGGCGAACGCGAGATCGGGTGAACCATCACCATCGACATCGCCGACCACCGGAACAGGCGATCCGCCTGCCGCCATGCGGGCGCCCTTGCCGGTGGCAAGGTCCCAGCTGGCGCGGTTTGGTTTGGCTCCCTTGGCGGCGGATCCGCTGCTGCACTGACCAGCGTTGCACACTCCGAATGACCACGACTCGACCGCGATTGGCGGGCTGACCGCGCCCTTTTCGGGTGGAAGCTGCAGTAGGTATTCTGACGAAGCTATGGCCGGCATGGCAATGCAAGCTGCTGTAAGTGCGCACACAAATGCTGTTTTACGAGACATTGAACCATCTCCCCTTGGTTGCCTGTCATGGTGCTGCGCCACCACTGATGAACCGAGGATGAGCCGGATTTCCGCGCCTGGCAAGAGTCCGGAACTCAGGCTGGAGCGGCCCGATCAAGCGAAGCCAGTTGGGCCGGGTTTAGCGTCAAGCTGGCCATGCCGCACAGGTCCTTGACCTGCTCGACCTTGGTCGCGCTGGCGATCGGCGCGCCGATCCCGGGCTGCGCGGCCAGCCACGCGAGGGCGATCTGAGCCAAGGTCGCCCCGGTATCTGCGGCGATCTGGTCCATCGCGGCAAGCATCGGGGCACCGCTGACGATCAGTGCCTTCATCCGCCCCCCGCGCACTGATTTGCCAAAATCGGCCTCGCTGCGGTACTTGCCGGTGAGGAAACCGTTGGCGATGCCATAGAACGGGAACATCGCGATTCCGTTGGTGGTGCACAGAGCCTGCAGGTCCGCGGCGTACTTTTCGCGGCTGACGAGGTTGTATTCGTTCTGCAGCGCGGTGAACGGCATCGATCCGGCGGTCTTCGCTGCGGCCAGGGCTTCGGTCAGACGCGCGGCGGAGAAGTTCGAAGCACCGAGCGAGTGCACTTTGTCCTTGGTCGCGCTGCTGAACGCGGCGACGATATCCGCAGCGGGCAGCTCTTCGTAATCGCGGTGCGCGTAATAAAGGTCGAGATAGTCGGTCTGCAGCCGGTCGAGCGACTTCTGTAGCGAATCCGCAATCCGCTCTGGCGCGAACAATGTGGGGTCGCCGCCGCCGGGCGCAAGCATGCCAGTCTTGGTATGGATGCGCATGTCGCCGCGCACGCCGCGGCTCGCCAGCCACGCGCCCAGCACCGTCTCGCTCTCGCCGCCTTTGTGGCCCGGAACCCAGGCTGAATAGACGTCGGCGGTATCGACCATCCGCCCGCCAGCTTCATAGAAGGCATCGAGTACGGCGAAGCTGGTGTCCTGATCAGCAGTCCAGCCGAACACGTTGCCGCCAAGGACCAGTGGGATGCCCGCGATTGCTGGATTGCTCATGCGAATTTCTCCTTAAGCGCGAGCAAGGCCATCGCGGCCTGCGCTGCCTCACCGCCCTTGTTTTTCTGTTTGGGATCCGCGCGGACCAGCGCCTGCTGCTCGTTTTCCACCGTCAGGATGCCATTGCCGATGGCAAATCCGTCCATCGTCAAAGCCATGATCCCGCGCGCGCTTTCGCCTGCGACGATTTCAAAGTGATAGGTCTCGCCGCGGATCACCACGCCGATCGCGACAAAGCCCTCAAACTGGCCCGATGCTTCGGCGAGCGCGATCGCACCGGGGATTTCGAGTGCGCCGGGGACGGTGATGACCTCGACCTTGTGCCCGGCCGCCTTGAGCGCGGCCCGGGCGCCGTCGATCAGCATGTCGTTGAGATGATCGTAGAAACGCGCTTCGATAATCAGGAAATTGGCCATGTCTACTCCGCGGGGATCGGGCGCTCGCCCACGATGTTAAGGCCGTAGCCCTCGATAGCAACGACATTGCGGTGCGCGTTGGACAGCAGGATCAGCTCGTGGACGCCCATGTCGGCGAGGATCTGCGCGCCGATGCCATAGGCACGCAGGTCCATGTCGCGCGCTTCGCCTCCGCCGGCTTCACCGCTTTCCTGCGGCCGGATCAGCAGCACGATCAGGCCCGCGCCCTCGCGGCCGATTTCGGCCATGGCGCGCTGCAGCGTGCGCTTCTTGGGTCCGGGTTGGCCGAGCATATCGTCGAGGATCGAGATCGTGTGGACCCGGGCGAGGGTAGGCGTGGCCGGATCGATCTGGCCCATCTGCAGCACGAAGCTGTCGCTGCCGTCGATCTTGTTGCGATAGGTGATGAGCTTCCACTGGCCGCCGTAATCCGAAGTGAACGGCACCTCGGCAACGCGCTCGACCAGGTGATCGTGCTTGCGGCGGTATTCGATCAGGTCGCGGATCGTACCCATCTTGAGGCCGTGACGCCGCGCGAAGGGAACGAGGTCGTCCATCCGCGCCATGGTCCCATCCTCGTTCATGATCTCGCAGATCACACCCGAGGGGTTGAGCCCCGCCAGCCGTGAGATATCGACCGAGGCTTCGGTATGACCGGCGCGGACCAGCACCCCGCCGTCACGCGCGATCAGCGGGAAGACGTGCCCAGGGGTCACGATATCGTCGCGGCTCTTGCCTGCATCGATCGCCACCGCAACGGTGCGGGCACGGTCCCCCGCGGAAATCCCGGTGGTGACGCCTTCGCGTGCCTCGATCGAGACGGTGAAGGCGGTCTCGTGCCGGGTGCCGTTGGCGCGGCTCATCAGTTCAAGCCCGAGTTGCTCGGTGCGCACCTTGGTCAGCGTCAGGCAGATCAGCCCGCGGCCGTGAGTCGCCATGAAGTTGACCGCATCCGGGGTTGCCATCTGCGCCGGGATGACCAGATCGCCTTCGTTCTCACGGTCTTCATCGTCGACCAGCACGAACATCCGGCCGTTGCGCGCTTCGTCGATGATCTCTTCGATCCCGACCAGCACGGGTATCTCATCGCTGTCGAGAAGCACATTCTCAAGCTTGCGCAAGGTCTCGGCAGTGGGATTCCACTCTGCTTCGGTGCATTCGCGAAGGGTGTTGGCGTGAAGACCGGCCGCACGGGCCAATCCGGCTCGCGACATCCCGCCCTCGTTAACAAGGCGGCGGACGCGTTCGATCAGTGTTTGTGACATTCAAGGAGCGTATCACATTAAAATGTGATTGCAAGCAGGCATTCACACTGGCGTCACACTGACCCGATCAATCGCCCTTGAACACCGGCTTGCGCTTTTCAAGAAAGGCGCTGACCGCCTCGGCATTGTCCTTAGTCGCATGGGCCACTGCTTGCATCGCGGCCGACATTTCGAGCACCCCGGGCAGATCCATCCGCTGCGCGTCCCACAGCAGCCGCTTGGCCATGCGAACCGCGAAGGATGGATTGCAGGCGATCCGCGCGGCCATCGCGTGCGCAGCATCGAGCAGTTCGGCGTCGGGCACCACTTGCGAAACCAGCCCGATCCGCAAGGCCTCGGCCGCGCCGATCGTCTCGCCGGTCAGGGTCAGTTCGGCCGCCTTGGAGAAGCCGACGATCCGCTGCAGCAGCCAGGCGCCGCCGTCGCCCGGGATGATCCCGAGCTTGACGAAGCTCTCGGCGAACTTCGCGCTCTCGCCCGCCACGCGCAGGTCGCACATGCAGGCCAGATCAAGCCCCGCACCGATCGCGGGACCGTTGACCGCAGCGATCACCGGCACTTCCAATGCAGCGAAGGCAAGCGGCAGGCGCTGGATGCCGCTCTTGTAATTGCGCCGCGTGCGCGCCGGGAGGCTAGCGTTGAGCCCGCCCGAGTCGGGCATCATCGCCTTGAGATTGCCGCCTGCCGAAAAAGCCGTGCCAGCCCCGGTCAGGATCGCGACGCGAACGTTCGCATCGTCTTCCATCGCGGTCAGGGTATCCAGCAGCGCTTCGATCAGATCGAGGTCGGAGATCGGGTTGCGCAGCTCGGCGCGGTTGAGGGTGATCGTGGCAATGCCCTGGGCATCAAGGCTGTAGAGAACCGGGGCATCCATGTGCATCACTCCTGAAAAAGGATCATCCAACCAGCCGCTGGAGGAACCAGAAGCTGGCGGTTATCCCGATTGCATAGCTCGCCGCAACCCTGACCGGTCGCAAAGCTGGTGGGGCAAGCCAGCGAACCAGTGCCAGCACCGCGAGAGTCGCCGCAACGATCAGCAATTGCCCGGCCTCAACCCCCACGTTGAAGGTCAGCAGCGCGGTTGGCACATCGCCTTCGGGCAGGCCGATTTCGCGCAGTGCCCCGGCAAAGCCGAAGCCGTGGATCAGCCCGAAACCGAAGGCGACGACCCACGGGATACGCTCCGACAGCCGCGGCGTCGCGGGATCCTGCTTGACCACTTCGACGGCCAGAAACACGATCGACAGCGCAATCAGCGCCTCGACCGGGGCCTGGGCAAGGCCGATTACTCCCAGTGTGGTGCCGACTAGAGTTAGCGAATGGGCCACGGTGAAGGCGGTCGCTGCGCGCACCACCACGCCAAGCCGGCCGAGCAGCAACACTAGCGACACCACAAACAGCAAGTGATCGTAGCCGGTAAGGATATGTTCGATGCCCAGCACGAAATAGCTTCGCGCCACGTCCCAACGGTCCGGCACGGTGGCGACTACGACCGTGCTGTGCCCAGGCGTAAGCCGCGCGGCCTGGACCGGGCGGCCCAGCGGTGCAACGCGGACCAATGCATCGGTGAAGGCGGCGTCCATTCCGGTCAGGCCGACGTCGCTTCCGGCAAGGTCCTTGCTGCAGGTGAGGGTGCTTTCCGCGACCAGCGCCGCGCCTTCGAGCCGCGCCTGCGGCAGCGATTGGCGGCATTGCGGCGGGACCAGCGGCCGGGCGTGGGTGGCCAACCCGCCGAGCACCGGAGCCTTCCACACCAGCTTCCAGTGCTGCGCATCCTGCTGGGTCAGCGCGAGGTATCCAGGGCGAAGTTCATCGGCTGCGGCGGGCGCTGCCGCCAGAAGCGATAGCATCAGCGCCAGCAGCCACCTCACTTGGGTAGCTCGATCTTCACGTCGTATCTCCCCAGCATCGTCTTGTAGGCATCGGCCTGCGCCCGGGCGATCGCTGCCGCGCGCCAGTCATTGGTGACGCGCTGGCGCACCGTTGTCAGGCTCGGCTTGATCGGCGCGGCGCGGGCGCTGATTTTGACCAGATGAAGCCCGAGCCCCGAGGCGATCGGCCCCTGCCATTGCCCGGTGGGCTGGTCCTTCAGTGCGAGGGTAAATTCGTCGCCGAACAGGCCGGAAATGTCGCTGGCTGGCGCGCCATCCAGTTTTGCCGGCAGCGGAGCAGGAACCGACGGAACGGGCTTGCCGGTGCGCAGATCGGCCAGTTCGGTATTGGCCCGGGCGCGGGTTTCGGGCGTATCGGCGCCCAGATAAATCTGTTCGAAGCTGGTGCGCGGGTCTTCGGAATAGCGCGCCGGGTCTTTGTCGATCAGTACTTGCAGCGCGTTGTCGCTAGGCTCGGCGCTCTCGGCATCGGCCACCGCCACGCTTTCCAGCTTGCGCCGCATGCGACGGATCACGACCTCGTCATCCTTGTCGAGCCCGAGCCGCAGCGCCTCGCGGTAATAGACCTGATCGGCGACATAATCGCGGATCATGCCGTCGGTTTCGTCGGGCGTGGGCAGACGGTGGAACGAGCCATAGAACCGCTCGACCATGGCGCCGACCACCACCTTGTCGACCACGATCCGCCGTTCGCCCAGATCGGGCGCGCGGCCCGAGAGCAGCCAGAACACCATGGCCCCGGCGATCAGGAAGTGGACCAGCGGCTCCCTCAAGAGCGCGCGGGTCATTGTTTTCCAATTCATATCAAACCGGATTGTACCAGATTGCCGAAGTGTAAGCGCGCTCCTGCTGCTTCAGCGTGATCGCCGGATCGAGCTTCAGGCCGTACTTCACCATGTCGTAATCGACCCAGGTCGGCGTCGGGATCATCAGTACGCGCACGTAATAGAACGCGCGCTGCCCCGGGTTGAATTCGGGATCGCTCCACACCGTCGACAGTTCAGGCGCACCGATCGTGTTGGCGTAAGTCGCCTTGGTCACGTCGACCGTATCGCCAACCGCAGGGACCTTACCGCCCACCGCCTTGCGCTGGTCCATCGCGCTCCACACCACGTCGAACACCTTTTCGTGGGCGTTGCCGGCCTGATCGACCCAGCCCTTGACCACCTGAACGCGGTCTAGGTTGCCGTCGACCGGATCTTTCAGCGCCGAAACGATGAAGCTGGGCGCGCCTTTGCCCGGCGTGCTCGGTCCGTGCGGGGCAAGCGTGCCGCCCATTGGCACGCCGCGCTGATAGCCGGCCTTGACCCAATCGGTCTTGAGGTCGCCCGCGTTGAAGTCCCACCCACCGAAGAACCGCACGGTCATGCGCGGCCCGGTCGTGCCATAAACCTCGTGGCGCATCATCGCGTCAAAGATCGCCTCGCGGGTGTTGGACGTGGCCCAAACCGCAGCATAGCCGCTGGCGAGCGATTGCCAGTTCATCCGCCCGACCTTTTCGACCGGCATTCCGGGCACGAAGGTGTCGGTGGCGCGGTGCGCGCTGGGTTCAACCCCGGCGTGCTTGCCGAAGAAGTTGTTGTCATCCGCGGTCGACAGCGAGGTGTGCGCGTCGGTCGATCCGATCACCCCGAACTTGTAGGGGTTCACGCCCGTTCGCTGCTCGATCAGCAGCCCGCGCTTCAAGGCCTCGCGCACATAGCTCCCGGCATAGTCACCCGGTTTGGTCGGCTGGGTGTTGAGCAGGTTGTTCATGTCCCATCCGGCGGTTCCGTACCCGGCGAACTCGTCGTTGGGCGAAAGGAACGGATGGGCTTCGCTGTCGCCCTTGATTTGCGTGATCTCGACCACCGGTTCGTGTGCCGCGCGGCGGCGGGCATATTCTGCGGTAATTGGCCCGCCGTTGGGGTCGGTCAGCATGAACATCAGGCCGTTCGACAGGTTCGAATTGTGCGGGATCGCCAGAACCTTGCCGCCGGTCTTGGCCTGGTAGGCGTCCATGTAGTCCCACAGCTTGTCGGGCCATAGTTCGCTTGATGGATCGATCGGGTCGACCTGGCTGACCCTGTCGATGCCGTCGCGGAAGATTACGTTGCGGTGCAGGTTGTTGCCGCCCTGCATTAAGGTATATTCGAACCCGAAGAAGGCGGTGAACTTGCCCGGCTGATTGTAGCTGTCGACCGTAGCCAGACTTTCATTCCAGATTTTGTGCGTGCGTGCAGCGCCCTTGGTTGGATCATTCAGCCCGGCGGGCAGTTTGCCATGCGCCCGGGCATCGAGCATTTCGGCGGTAGCCTGAAGCGAGCCCTTGGTCCCTTCATGCATCAGGTCAAACCAGCGCAGCAGGGTCGGGTCGCTGATCATGAATCGCGGTGCGTCATACAGCGCTTTGGTCGAGCCGAGCCCTTCGGCGTGATCGCTCACCACCAGGAAGTCGAGCGGGCGGGCGAGCTTGGCCTTGATCCCGGTAGAGGAGGTTACTTCCTCACCGCTGGCAAAGCGCAGCGCCTCTTCCGGGCCAAGCCGGTTGCCGAAGCCAAAGGCATCGACCGAATTAGAGGTGTGGAGGTGGGTATCGCCCCAATAGACCCGCTCCGGATAGGCGGTGTTGTTCACTGCGGTCTCGCCGCCGACCATCTTGGTCAGCTTATGGCACCCCGTTACCAGCGTGGTGGATCCGAGCAGCAGAACTGCCGCGATTGCCGCCTTGCGCATCAACTTTCCTCTCTACCGCGTTTCGCTGACCCGACTCAGCTCGGATTGTACCAGATTGCCGAAGTGTAGCCACGTTCCTGCTGTTTGAGCGGCACGTTCGCCGGCAGCGTCAGATTGAACCGGACCTTGTCGAAATCGACCCAGCTTGGGGTCGGGATCATCAGCACGCGCAAATAGTAGAATGAGCGCTGCGCGGGATCGAATTCGGGATCGGTCCACACCGTCGCCAAAGTCGGCGCGCCGATCGTGTTGGCGACGGTGGCGGTGTTGACGTCCACCGTATCGCCCACCGCCGGAACCTTGCCGTTCACGGCCACACGCTTGGCCATGTCGCTCCACACCACGTCGAAGACCTTTTCGTGCGCCTGTCCGGCCTTGTCGACCCAGCCTTTGACGACCTGTACCCGGTCAAGATTGGCGTCGACCGGATCTTTCAGCGCCGAAACGATGAAGCTTGGTACGCCGCCCTTGTGGCCCGACAGGTTGCCGCCCATCGGCACGCCGCGCTGGTAGCCAGCCTTGACCCAGTCACCCTTGAGATCGCCCGCGTTGAAATCCCACCCGCCGAAGAACCGGATCGTCATGCGCGGGCCGGTGGTGCCATAAACCTCGCGGCGGTTCAGCGCGTCGAAGATCGCGCCGCGGGTGTTCGATGTCGCCCAGACCGCCGCATAGCCGCTGGCGAGGTAGTTCCAGCCGAACCGGCCCTGGTGCGCACCCAGGTTCTGCGGCTTCATCGCCCGTGTCGCCGAAGGCTCGACCGTCGGGAACTTGCCGAAGTAATTGTTGTCGTCCGCGGTGGAGAGTGCGGTGTGCGCGTCGGTCGATCCGATCACCCCGAACTTGTACGGGTTAACGCCGGTACGCTGTTCGATCAGCAAACCGCGCTTGAGCGCCTCACGAACGTAGTTGCCCGCATAGTCACCCGGCTTGGTCGGCTGCGTGCTCATCAGGTTGTTCATGTCCCACCCGGCGGTGCCATATCCGGCGAATTCGTCGTTGGGAGAAAGGAACGGATGCGCCTCGCTGTCACCTTTGATCTGGGTGATTTCGACCACCGGTTCGTGCGCGGCGCGGCGGCGGGCGTATTCGGCGCTCATCGGTCCGCCCGAAGGATCGGTCAGCATGAACATCAGGCCGTTCGACAGGTTCGAATTGTGCGGGATTGCCAGCACCTTTCCGCCGGTCTGCTTTTCGTATGCGTCCATGTAATCCCACAGCCCATCGGGGATGGTGGTGCCGAACGAAGCGAGGGGCAGGACCTTCGAGACGAGATTGCCGCTATCGCGAAAAACAACATTGCGGTGCAGGTTGTTGCCGCCTTCCATCAACGTGTATTCGAAGCCGATGAAAGCGGTGAATTTGCCCGGTTCGTTGTAGTGTTCGACTGCCGCGATATGCGATAGCCAGTCGGACTTGAGCCGCGCCGCAGCCCCGGCGGGATTGGTGATCGACTTGGGCAGCGAGTTGTGCGCCTTGGCGTCGATCAGCTCCTGCGCGGCCTTGGCCGAACCTTCCGGGCCGCTGTGCATCATGTCGTACCAGCGCAGCAAGGTTGGGTCGCTGACCAGCGCCCGCGGCGCGTTGTACAGGTCCTTGACAGTGGCGAAGCCATCCGAGTGGTCGGAGATGACCAAGAAGTCGAGCGGGCGAGACAACTTGGCCTTGATCCCTGACGAGGAGGTGACCTCCTCGCCGCGCGCAAAACGCAAGGCGTCCTCTGGTTCAAGCCGGTTGCCGAAGGCGAAGGCATCGGGCGAATTTGCGGTATGGAGGTGGGTGTCGCCCCAATAAACCCGCTCAGGATAGAGCGTATCCTTGACCTCGGTGGTCCCGGTCACTGCCTGTTTGATCACATCGCAGCCCGTTGTCAGCGTGGTCGCTGCCAGCAACGCAGTCGCCAGCACGGTCGTCTTGCGCATGTTTTCCCCCCCTCGCACCAGTTTTTGGCTTTCGCCTGCAACTTGCCAGCTTGTCAGTAGAGGTCAAGAGATCACGATTGGCATTGGCACATTGCCCGGGCAGGTTTACGGCGAAATCATGATCGCTTCCTATTGCCAATCCTGCGCCTTCCGGAACAAGGCAATATGCTCCGGCCTCAACGATGAAGAGCTTGCGCTGCTCAACGCGATCGGACGGCGCCGCAGGCTGGTGGCGGGCGAACGGCTACTGTGGGAAGGTGACGATGCGACGGTCGTCGCCAATGTGATCGAAGGCGTGATGAAGCTTTCCACCCAGACTTTCGATGGCAAGGAGCAGATCCTTGGCCTCGCCTATTCCTCGGACTTCCTCGGGCGGCCGTTTGGTAAGAAAACGCCTTACGGGGTCGAAGCGCTGACCGATGCGCACGTCTGCATCTTCCAGCGCGCCGATTTCGATCGCGTTGCCCGCGAACATCCGGACCTTGAACACAAGTTGCTTGAGCGCACGCTGAGCGAACTGGACCGCACACGGCGCTGGATGCTGCTGCTGGGGCGGATGAACGCCGAACAGAAACTGGCGAACTTCCTGCTCGAGATGGCCGATCGCCGTTCGAACGTCGGCTGCGCCGATGCGCCCGCGGATGATGCCGTCTGGTCGCTGCCGCTGTCGCGCCAGCAGATCGCCGACGTGCTGGGGCTGACGATCGAAACCGTCAGCCGCCAGTTTACGCGGATGAAGAAGGACGGCCTGATCGACCTGCCTTCACGCCGGGAAGTAGCGATCCTCGAGCGGAGAGTGCTCGAGGACCTGGCCGCATAGTTTCGCTTTAGAAGCGGAACGAAACCCCCGCTGAAAGCACCCACGGATCGAGCTTGTGCTCGGTCTGGATGGCCAGCGTATTGCCCGCGTACCAGCGCGCGGTGGTGCTGACGAAGTACTTCTTGGCATCGAAGCTCAGGCCCATGCCATTGCTGCCCAGCGGGATGTCGACCCCGGCCTGAACCACTGCGCCGACCTTGTTCGACAGCGTGGTCCGCGTGACGCCAAGCGGGATGGTGGCTGCACCCGGCTTGCTGTCCACCCACAGGAAATATGTCCCGCCAGCGCCGACGTAAGGCTTCAGCGGGCCGAGCGGGAAGTGCAGTTTGGCGGTGACCGTCGCCGGGATCAGCTTGGCATGGCTGACCAGTTCGGCGCCGGGGAGGCCCGTGGTCGCGGTCACGTGATGCTCGGTCAGGCAGCAGATCGTCTCGATCGAGAAGTTCGGGCTGACGAAGTATTCGACTGCCACGGTAGGCACGTAGTTGTCGCTCGCAGCGGTCTGTGTCGTTGCCGGCAGCGGAATAATATCAACCGGCTTGCTGGTGATCTTGCCATCGGGCAGCACGGCCGTGCCGAGCACCTTGATCTGGATCTTGCCGTTGGCGCTACCGGCGAAAGCCGGGCTGGCAAGCATTGCAACAGCCGCAGCAGCGGCGGCGAGGGACGTCTTCAGCGTCTTGGACATGTTCTTGATCCTGACGGTGCAGCGGCTGCCCCTTGCAGCCCAGGTTTGTTGCCCCGTCGGGCTGCCAAATGGCCGCGAAGCCGCGCCGCGTCCTTGACCCAGATCAATGCCCGAATGCACTTGTGCGGCCACTGCGACAACAATGATACAGGCGGCAAGTCTCTCACAGTTCAGAACTGACGTGGCTGGCGGGCCTTCGCTTGCTGCCTGTGCTGCCATCGCGCAATCGATGCGCCTTGGCCCCGGAAAGATCGCGCCGCTGCCGCGCGGGCAGAGCGCGCTGGTCCATATCGTCAGCGGTGCGGCCAAGCTCGTTGCGCACGCTGCGGCCGAGCGCGAGCAGGTGACCGCGTTCAACTTTTCTGGTGATCTGGTCATGGTCCCCGGCAGCGGGCCGCACGCCTACGTGCTCCACACCCTGATCGAATGCGAACTGACCGTATTTCCTTACAAAGCGCTGCGCGGGGCGGTGGCGGACGATCCGGCAATTCTCGCCCGGTTGCTCGATAACTGCGATGCCGCACTTAGCCGCTGCCGCGAAAAGGCGCTGATGATCGGGCGCAAGACGGCTTCCGAGCGAATGGCCGGGTTCCTGGTGATGATGGCGGCGCGGATCGGCGAGCCGCGCGGCGATGCGGTACTGCTCGACCTGCCGATGTCGCGCCGCGATATCGGCGATAGCCTGGGGCTCACGATCGAGACGATTAGCCGCCAGTTCAGCTTGCTGCGCGAGGCGCGTCAGATCGCCACCGAGGGACGCTCGAAGGTGGTGTTGCTCGACTTTTCCGGTTTGCAGGAGCGCGCCGGGCACCTTGCCGAACTTGGCCCGGCATTTTCATCCAAATTTGCGCTGGATCAATGTTGACGCGCGCTCGCCCGAATAGGCGGGGCCCATGACTGACGGAGAATGTTATGCAGGCTGAAGCCGCCTTGGGGCGTATCGGATTATGGTTTCTGCTGCTGCTGGGCTCAATCGGCGTGATGCTGGGGGCCAAGGATACGCCCTTTGCGATCCAGGCCGGGATGATCGCCGCGCTTGCGCTGGTCATGGTGTTCATGACTGCCTCTCGGTTCGATCCGGCGGGCAAGGCGCGCGGCTTTTTCCATATGCCAGAGGGCCAATCGCGCTACGATGACGATCCGGTGCGCTGGGCAACGATCGCCACGGTGTTCTGGGGCATGGCCGGATTCCTCGCGGGGCTAGTGATCGCGCTGCAGCTGGCCTTTCCGGCCTATCTCAACTTCGAACCATACCTGAACTTCGGCCGGCTTCGTCCGCTGCATACCAGCGCGGTGATTTTCGCGTTTGGCGGCAATGCACTGATCGCGACGAGCTTCTTCGTGGTCCAGCGCACCTGCCGTGTCCGGCTCGCCTTCCCGGCGCTCGCCCGGTTCGTGTTCTGGGGCTATCAGCTGTTCATCGTCCTCGCCGCGAGCGGCTACCTGCTCGGCATCACCCAGAGCAGGGAATATGCCGAGCCCGAGTGGTACGTCGACCTGTGGTTGACGGTGGTCTGGGTATCGTACCTCGCGGTGTTCGTCGCCACGCTTCTGCGCCGCCATGAACCGCACATCTACGTCGCCAACTGGTTCTACCTCGCGTTCATCGTCACCGTGGCGATGCTGCACCTGGTCAACAACATGGCAGTGCCGGTCAGCTTCCTGGGTTCGCGCAGCTACAGTCTGTTCGGCGGGGTGCAGGATGCGCTGACGCAGTGGTGGTACGGTCACAACGCGGTCGGCTTTTTCCTGACCGCCGGCTTCCTCGCGATGATGTATTACTTCGTGCCGAAGCAGGCCGAACGCCCGGTTTATTCCTATCGTCTCTCGATCATCCACTTCTGGTCGCTGATCTTCCTCTACATCTGGGCGGGTCCGCACCATCTGCTCTACACCGCGCTGCCCGACTGGGCGCAGACCCTGGGCATGGTCTTCTCGATCATGCTGTGGATGCCAAGCTGGGGCGGGATGATCAACGGGCTGATGACGCTCAACGGGGCGTGGGACAAAGTCCGCACCGATCCGATCATCCGCATGATGGTGATGGCGCTCGCATTCTACGGGATGAGCACGTTCGAAGGCCCGATGCTGTCGATCAAGTTCTTCAACTCGCTGTCACACTATACCGACTGGACCATCGGCCACGTCCATTCGGGTGCGCTGGGCTGGAACGGCATGATCACCTTCGCGTGCCTTTATTACCTGACCCCGCGGCTGTGGAAGCGGAGCCGCATGTACAGCCTGCGCATGATCAACTGGCACTTCTGGCTCGCCTCGCTGGGGATCGTTTTCTACGCCGGCAGCATGTGGGTGGCGGGGCTTACCCAGGGCCTGATGTGGCGTGAGTACGGTGCCGACGGCTATCTGGTGAACAGCTTTGCCGACACCGTTGCCGCGATCAGGCCGATGTACCTGATGCGCGCGTTTGGCGGCACGCTGTACCTCGCCGGAGCAGTCGTGATGACCTTCAACTTCATCCAGACCCTGCGCGGCAAGCTGCGCGAAGAAGCGCCGATGACCGAAACCCCATACGATCCCGTAGCGGACCGTCCGCTTACCGCCGTCCCGGCTGCATAAGGCTTAGAACGATGAGCACTCCCGACGTCGAATTAACCGTCAAGGGCCACAAAAGGCTCGAACGCAACATCACCTTGTTGGGCCTGTTCACGCTACTCGCCGTCTCGGTCGGCGGGATCGTGGAAATAGCCCCGCTGTTCTGGATCGACAATACGATCGAGAAAGTCGACGGAATGCGGCCTTACACCCCGCTCGAGCTGGCGGGTCGCGACATCTACATCCGCGAGGGCTGCTACACTTGCCACAGCCAGATGATCCGTCCGTTCCGCGATGAAGTCGAACGCTATGGGCACTACAGCCTGGCAGCGGAGAGCATGTACGACCATCCGTTCCAATGGGGCTCGAAGCGCACCGGGCCGGACCTTGCGCGCGTCGGCCTGCGATATTCGGATGCCTGGCACGTCCAGCATCTCACCGATCCGCGCAGCGTGGTGCCCGAAAGCGTCATGCCGACTTACAAGTTCCTCGCCGACACCGACCTTCATCTGGCCGATCCGGCGGCTAACCTGATCGCGATGAAGGATGTGGGTGTGCCTTATACCAAGGCCGACATTGATCGCGCTGCCGCTGATTTGGCGGCGCAGGCCAATCCGGATGCCGACGCCGGCGATCTCCAGAAGCGCTATCCCAAGTCGCAGATCCGCGACTTTGATGGCCAGCCGCAGCGGCTCACCGAGATGGATGCGCTGGTTGCATACCTGCAGATGCTCGGCACGCTGGTCGATGTGAACAGCGCTGCGGCGCAAGAGAAGCTCGCAACCGAGAAGGGTCGGTGATGGACTATAACACCCTGCGTCAGCTCGCTGACTCGGTCGGGCTCGCCGCCATGGCAGTGCTCTTTGTGGTGCTCTGTTTCTGGCCGTTCCGGCCCGGCTCCAAGAGCGCCAACAACAAGGTCGCCAACTCCATTTTCGAGGATACAGACGATGGCGAATAAGCGCATCGACCAGCCCACCGGCACTGAAACCGTCGGCCATGAATGGGACGGAATCGAAGAACTCGACACCCCGCTGCCGCGCTGGTGGCTGTGGACCTTCTATCTGTGCATCCTGTTCGCGCTTGGCTACGCAATTGCCTACCCGGCTTGGCCGATGCTGAACGGCGGGACGCCGGGCTTGCTTGGTTGGACCAGCCGCGGCCAGCTCGCCAAGGATATGAGCGTGGCCGATCAGGCGCACACCTCGATGCGCGAACAGCTCGCGATGATCCCGATCGAGCGTCTGGCCGACAACAGCGAACTAATGAAGCAGTCGATCATCGGTGGGCGCGCAGCGTTCAGGGTAAACTGTTCACAATGCCATGGCTCGGGTGCGGCGGGCAGCCAGACGCTCGGCTATCCCAACCTCAACGACGATGACTGGCTGTGGGGCGGCGATATCAAGGCGATTGAAACCACGCTATTCCACGGCATTCGCCAGCACGGCGATGACCAAACCCGGCAGAGCGCGATGCCGCCGTTCGATGGCGTGTTCAAGCCCGGGCAGTTGGATGCATTGTCGGCGCACGTTTTGTCGCTGAGCGGCAAAGCGAAGGCCAATCCCGAAGGCGCTGCCCTATTCGAGCAGAACTGCATGTCGTGCCACGGCATGAACGGTGAGGGCGGCCGCAATGTCGGCGCCCCGAGGCTCAACGATGCGATCTGGCTTTATGGCGGCACTGCCGCAGACATCCAGCGCCAGGTCCAGAACCCGCGCATGGGGGAGATGCCGGCCTGGGGTGGCAAGCTCGATCCGGTGACGATCAAGATGCTCGCGGCCTATGTCCACTCGCTCGGCGGCGGCGAGAACTTTGTGGAGGCTGCCAAGGATCCGGCGAAGCAAACCAATGTCAGCCACTGATACCAGCGTCTTCAGCTCGAATTTCTACGAATCGCGCAAGACCGTCCACAACAAGCGGATCGACGGACCATTCCGCCGCTTCAAGTGGGCGGTAATGGCGCTCACTCTGACCATCTACTACGTCACGCCGTGGCTGCGCTGGGACCGCGGGCCCTACGCGCCCAATCAGGCGGTGCTGATCGATCTGGCGCACCGCCGGTTCTACATGTTCTCGATCGAGATCTGGCCGCAGGAGTTCTACTTCGTTGCCGGGCTGCTGATCATGGCCGGGATCGGACTGTTCCTGGTGACCAGCGCGGTCGGCCGGGCCTGGTGCGGCTATGCCTGCCCGCAGACGGTGTGGACCGACCTGTTCCAGCACGTTGACCGGTTCATCGATGGCGACCGCAACGCGCGCATCCGGCTCGACGCCGCGCCGTGGGGCCTGAGCAAGACCCTGCGCCGCGCATTCAAATGGTCGATCTACCTCGTGATCGGCTTCTGGACCGGCGGTGCGTGGATTATGTATTTCGCCGACGCGCCGACACTGGTGCATGATTTCTGGCGCGGCGAGGCGGCGCCGGTGGCCTATATTACTGCGGCAGTGCTGACCTTGACCACGGTCATCTTCGGCGGGTTCATGCGCGAACAGATCTGCATTTACATGTGCCCCTGGCCGCGCATCCAGACCGCGATGCTCGATGAAAAGAGCCTGATCGTTACCTACAAGGACTGGCGCGGGGAAAAGCGTGGCAGCCTCAAGAAGGCCGAGAAGGAGCCGGACAAGTACGGAGACTGCATCGATTGCATGCAGTGCGTCGCGGTCTGCCCCACGGGCATCGATATCCGTGAAGGGCCGCAGATCGGCTGCATCACTTGCGCGCTGTGCATCGATGCCTGCGACAAGGTGATGGCCGAGATCGGCCGACCACGCGGACTGATTGATTATGCGACGCTTGACGATTGCCGCGCCGAAGCCGCCGGTCAGCCGCCGCGGCCGGTGTGGAAGGCGCTGCTCCACCCGCGCACGATTGCCTATCTCCTGATCTGGTCGAGCATCGGCGCGGGCATGTTGTTTGCGTTGGGTCACCGGGTGCGCACCACGCTGACTGCCGCGCCCGATCGCAATCCGCCGTTTATGCTGATGAGCGACGGGTCGATCCGCAATGCCTACACCTTGCGGCTGCGCAACATGGAAAGCCGCCCGCGCCAGATGGAGATCGCGCTGGAGGATCTGCCGGGCGCGAAGATGTGGAACGATACCATCTCGCGTCAGCAAGCCGCTACCAAGCTGACCTTCACGGTCCCCGCTGACCAGCTGCTGGCCGTGCGTGCCTATGTTGTCGCGCCCGCCAATACGCGAGCCAAGGAATTCGAATTCCGCATCACCTCGCTCGATGAGCAACATGAGAGCGGCGAGGCCGAAGCCAAGTTCAGCGTGCCCGAAGCTGAAGCAGGAGACCACTGATGCGCAAGACCTTTACCGGCCGCCACATGCTGGCGATCTTCGTCGTTTTCTTTGGGATCGTAATCACGGTTAATTTCTGGGTCGCGCGGATCGCGCTGCACAGCTTCAGCGGCGTGGTGGTAGAGAATTCCTACGTCGCCAGCCAGCAGTTCAATGGCTGGCTGAAGGACGCCAAGACCGAGCGGGCGCTGGGGTGGGGCGCAACCGTCAGTCGCGATACCGCTGGCCGGCTGGTAGTCGAGACGACGGGCATGCCTGCAGGCGCGAAGCTTACGGCGCAACTCCGCCGCCCGCTCGGCACGCCCGATGATCGCACCGAGGCACTGCGCGAAGTTGCTCCTCATCGCTACCAGTCGCCGGAAGTCGATCCCGGCCGCTGGCTCGTGCGGATCGAGGCGGACGCTAATGGCCAGCACTGGGCGCATGAAGTGCCAATCGGATGAATGCTGTCTCGGTTCTTGAACCCGCTGGCGAGGCGTTGGTCGACACCCGGCTAATTGCGCCGGGGATCCGCTGCGCCGGTTGCATCGGCAAGATCGAGCGCGAACTGCCCAAGCTCGCCGGAGTGGCAAGCGCGCGGGTCAACCTGTCGGCCAAGCGCGTGCTGGTGCGCCACGACGCACAGGTCAGCGACGCCGAACTGGTTGAAGCGATGCGCGCGATCGGGTTCGAGGCGCAGCCGGTTGCCAATGCGCTGGCCAGCGACGACGCCGAAACCAAGGCGCTGCTTCGCGCACTGGGTGTCGCGGGCTTCGGAATGATGAACATCATGCTGCTCTCGGTTAGCGTGTGGTCGGGCGCGGGCGGGGCAACGCGCGAAATGTTCCATTGGCTTTCGGCGATGATCGCCGTGCCGGTGATCGTCTATGCTGGCCGCCCGTTCTACACCTCGGCGTGGCGTGCGGTGCGGCGCGGGCAGACCAACATGGACGTGCCGATTACGATTGGAGTCACGCTCGCCACCTGCCTCAGCCTTTACGAGACGCTGACCTGGGGTGATCAGGCCTATTTCGACGGCGCGGTCATGCTGCTGTTCTTCCTGCTAGCCGGCCGCGCGCTCGACGCAGCCATGCGCAGCCGGACCCGCGCCGAGATCGGCGCGCTACTTTCAAAGATGGGGCGCAGCGCCAGCGTACTCCAGCCCGGCGGATCGGCCCACCGGGTCGCGGCCGACCAGCTTGAGCCCGGCATGCTCATGCTGGTAGCCGCGGGCGAAGCGCTTGCGGCGGACGGCGTGGTCGAACTGGGGGCAGGAGCGATCGACAACGCCATGCTCACCGGGGAGGGTACGCCCGAGCGAGTTGGTGTGGGTGATCTGGTGCACGCCGGGACGATCAACCTGACTGGCCCGCTTCAGGTCCGCGTCACCGCTGCGGCGGGGGACACCACGCTGGCCCATATTGCGCAGCTGATGGACGAAGCGGGGCTGTCGCGCAGCCGCTATGTGCGGATCGCTGATCGGGTCTCGCGGCTTTACGCCCCGGCGGTGCACAGCCTAGCCGCACTGGCTTTCGCCGGGTGGATGATCGCCGGGGCAGGGTGGCACCAATCGCTGGTCATTGCTATTGCCGTGCTGATCATCACCTGCCCCTGCGCAATGGGGTTGGCGGTGCCCGCAGCACAGGTCGTGGCGGCAGGCGCGCTGGGCAAACGCGGTCTGCTGGTCAAGGATGGCGGCGCGTTGGAACGCTTGGCCGAAGTCGACATTGCGCTGTTTGACAAGACCGGCACCCTGACGCTTGGCGAACCGCGCCCAGACCTGTCGGGCCTTACCCACGAGGCGAAGTCGATCGCCCTCGCGCTCGCCCAGGTTAGCCGCCATCCGCTCAGCCGCGGACTTACGGCCGGATTACTGGCTGATGGTGTGATCCCCGCAGCGGTGACCGACATCGCCGAACTCCCAGGCACCGGGATCTCGGGCAGCCATGGCGGCGCGCGCGCCGCCCTGACTGCGGTACCCACAAGCGGCAGCCGCCTGGCCTGCGCGCTGGTGCTGGGCGACAAACACTGCTCCATCGAATTCCGCGATGAATTGCGTCCGGATGTTACTGCAACCCTTGCCGCCTTCGCCGCGATCGGGATCGAATGCCGGATCATTTCGGGCGACCGCACCGATGCGGTTGCCGCCATGGCCGTGCGGCTCGGCATTCCGGGCATCGGCGGGGTCTCACCCGAGGCCAAGCTCGCCATGCTCGAATCATTGAAGGCGGCGGGCAGGCGTCCGCTGATGGTTGGCGATGGGTTGAACGATGGGCCCGCACTCGCCGCAGCCCATGCGTCGGTCGCGCCGGGTTCGGCCAGCGATCTTAGCCAGCAGGCGGCCGATGCGGTCAGCGTGGGTGAGCGGCTGATGCCCGTGGCACTGGCTGTGCGTGCGGCGCGGCGGACGATGGGCATCGTGCGGCAGAACTTCGGGATCGCCGTACTTTACAACCTGTGTGCGGTGCCGCTGGCGATCATGGGCGAGGTTACTCCGCTGATCGCAGCGATCGCCATGTCGGCCAGCTCGCTGATCGTGATTGGCAATTCGCTGCGCCTGGCGAGGGCCGCGCGATGAGCGGGCTAAGTTTCCTGATCCCAATTGCGCTGGCGATGGGGCTGATCGGCCTCGCTGCGTTCTTCTGGGCGATGCGCAGCGGGCAGTACGAAGACATGGATGGTGCAGCCAACCGCATCCTGATCGAAGACGAGGATGAGGCATGAGGCTTTCGGCGATCGGCATCGTTGCGCTCGTCCCGCTGATGCTCGGGACCAGCCCGGCCATTGCGCATTCCGGGCGCGATCTGGTGGCCCCGCTATGCGGTGGTCAGTTTGTTGTGTTTCACCTCGGCGGACGCGGCAAGACACCGGAAATCCCCTGCGCCATCAAAGCCTGCCACGCAGGCTGCACGCGGCGTTTTCTTGATGCAGCGCAATGACGGCATGACGCCGAACTGCCAGTTCAACACTATGTGGACCTATTACCCGGAACTGCTCGACACCCCGGTGCCGCGCTACACCAGCTATCCGACCGCCGCCGAATTTGGCCCGATCGATCCCGAGCTTTATGCGCAAGCCATCGAAGCCGCAGAGGGTGACATTTCGCTCTACGTGCACATCCCGTTCTGCGAAAAAATCTGCTTCTATTGCGGGTGCAACACCGCTGCTGCGGGCCGCCGCCAGCGGCTCGCCTCCTATCTTGATGCGCTGCAGCAAGAGATCAAGCAGGTCGCCGAACGTCTGCCGCGCGGGGCGCGGGTTAGGCGGTTATCCTTCGGCGGGGGTAGCCCCAATGCGCTGACCCCGGTCGATTTCGTGCGTCTGGTCGATAGCCTGTTCGTGGCTTTCAAGCTGGCCGATCCGGTCATCTCGATCGAGCTCGATCCGCGTTCACTCAGCGCCGAATGGGCGCAAACAATCGGGAGCATCGGCATCGCCCGGGCGAGCTTGGGAGTGCAGACTTTCGCGCCGCATTGCCAGCAGGCGATCGGGCGAGTGCAGGGTGAGGACGCGATCCTGCGCAGCGTTGACTGGCTCCGCGCCGCCGGGGCGAGCTCGCTCAATTTCGACCTGATGTATGGCCTGCCAAGCCAGACGCTGCACGATCTCGAAGACAGCCTGCAGCGCTCCCGGGTGCTCGGCGCAGACCGCATAGCGCTGTTCGGCTATGCGCACGTCCCGCATCTGGTGCCGCGCCAGAAGGCGATCCCCGATCACGATCTGCCAGGTCAGACACTGCGCTTCCAGATGGCCGAACGCGGTTATGCCTACCTCATCACGCATGGCTACACCCAGGTGGGCTTTGACCATTTTGCGCACCCGGGTGATCCGCTCGCCAGCGCGGCGCTGGCGGGCAAGGTCCATCGCAACTTCCAGGGCTTTACCGACGATGCCGCGCCGGTCCTGATCGGGCTGGGTGCATCGGCGATCAGCAGCTTCCCGCAGCTCCTGGCGCAGAACGTCAAGGAAGCCGGGCGTTACCGGATGATGACCTCGGGCGGGATGCTGCCGGCCAATCGCGGGATTGAACGCAGCGCCGAAGACCGTTATCGGGGTGCGGTGATCGAGCAATTGCTGTGCAATGGTTCGGCCCGGGTTGGCGCCCGATTGCTGAGTGAAGTGAGCGGCTCACTCCATCCTTTCATCGACCGCGAGCTTGCCTCGATCGATCAAGACCGCGTGACGATCCTGCCGGTGGGTTTGCCCTACGCCCGAACGATTGCGGCGCTGTTCGATCCTTGGCGGCAGCAATCGGCGCGGCGCTTCAGCTCGGCCGTTTGAGGCGGGCGGTCATCCGGGGTGAAAAGATCGATATGGCGGAGCACGTGCTCGGATTGCCGCGGTCCTATTGATCGAAGACGATCGTATCGCTGATCGAGGTATGTTTCTTCGGCGTCGGTAGCAGCACCATACGGCCGCGCTTCGCACTCCACGAGAACTCGCCGAGACATGCCTCGCTGCCGAAACCTCCGCATTCGCTGCCGTGAAAGTCGAACACAAAGATGACCCGACCTTTGCGCCGGACGACTTTCAGTTCGCGCATTTGCCGGTCGAACACCAGAAACGGCGCGCCATTCTCGCGTCCCAGCCATAACTGGTAACGACAGCCACCGGTCCCGCACCAGGCCGAACCCAGACTACTGTAGTCAACCTGCCAGTCCTGGATCCCGTCCGCATTGATATCGCGCGGCGTGATCGTCGCCAGGATGACGGCCTGGCCATGCTTGCTGAAGTCTTGGCGAACTTCGCGGGTAACGGCTTTGGCGATCACCGCCTTAGGGCCCGCTGGATGCGCGGCACCAAGCGGAGGCCCCAGTGCAGCAAAGGCAATCAATGTAGCGGTAGTGCCTAGGCGCATCGCAATCTCCATCATGCAGGCCTGATGCTTTGGACTTCGGACCGTGAACTGGATTGCACGAACGCGACAGCGCCGATTGCTTGTAAAGGGAGGTAGAAGGAAATGTTGGACACACTAGGGTCAGGACCTGTTAAATTGCTTGCGTCGGGTGTGATTGGTTGATTCAAAGGCGGCGTTGAGGAGGCGCTGTCGATGAATGTTCCGTTTTTGCTGAGTAAGGCGCAGATGCGCCGGATTGAGCCGTTTTTCCCGTT
>JANYEY010000023.1 GCA_025359685.1 Sphingomonadaceae bacterium
GCCGGGCTCACCCTCGAAGCGGAACTGGCGCGCCGCGATGCTGAACCTTGGTGCGGCGTGCTCATAATCAATCTGGCCACAGGCGACGTGGTCGAGTGGATCAGGCTTGAAGGCGCCATTACCGAACTTTTCGACGTGGTAGCCATGCCTGGGGTGCGGTGCCCCATGGCCATCGGCCCGGGAACGCTGGAAATGCAAAGCACGATCAGTTTTGAGCCTCTACAGGCCGATTAGCCAGTTCGAGATTGTGTGATGGGCATCACCGAGACACATTTGCCACTTGACCGCTTTCCACCCCTTGTCGGATGTCAGCGATAGTCGCCAAGTTTCTTGAAACCGGCCTTCCAAGCAATTGCTATACTACGGCTGGAATTGGGCCGGATGCGGATTGACCGCTAACGGCGACTACGCCTCATAAAGAAGACGTTCGTCAAACGACAAACCGTGCACGCTTTCAGAACGTGCACATCAACCAGATTGAGCAGGCCGATGATCCTAAAATTCCAGGTATGGGGCGCTCTCCCGCGAAGTGCCTGAGCATCCTCATTCGAGGAAAGGCTCTCAGTTTGGTCCAATTTACCCCATAGCGAATAGTTCGCCGCCAACAATGAAACCGCGCTACCGAAGGTGGATGGCCCAGTCGGCGGTCTTGATCACGTCGATGTTATGTTCAATCAAAACCGCCGAGTTTTCGCCGGCGATCTGACAGGGAGGGACTTCGCGCTGTTTGCGCAAATACTGGAAGTGCAGCCAGCGGCGCGGTCGCGAGCGCAGCAGGCTTTTTCGCTCAGCATAAGTCCGCGGCGTTGAGCTCTGCTTGCATGGAAGTGATCGAATCGCGCAGCATCGTGGCGGCGGCGACAACTTCGGGGGGGTCGGTTGCGGGGGTCGCCTTGCGTACTTCGCCGAGCGCCTGGCGGTATAGCTTGCACTTCGCCCCCTTGCCTTTGCCGTTGTCGTTGAGCGCCATGCAAGTGAACAGGTGCGTGCGCGAGGCCCAGTCACGCGTGGTCGTCACTTCGCGAACGAACCAGGCGTGGGTCGCGGCAAAAGCGTTCATTCCGTCGCAGACGTGCTGACGCTCGTTGCCGCTGTCCACCGCGTAGGTCAGCGTGTGGGCGATGGTGATCCAGTTCGCCGCGCCTTCTGGCGTGAAGGCATAGGCCTGCGCGGCGATCGGCGCGCCCGCCAGCCCGATCGCGGCAGCGGCTGCGAATAGGTACCTGGCGCGAGTTTTCAGATGCAGCATGTCGTAATCCCCTGAAGTCTCGATGATCAGTGCGCGGCGGCGTAAGCCGCGCGGCGGCGATCGAGGATAGCAGCAAGTTTGGCCTGACGATCGCCCTGCCGGCGAGCGCGGGCATCGAACTGTGCTGCAATTGCCGCCGCGTGCGCCGATTCTTGTCCTGCGGTGATCCGCGCGTATTCATCGCGGCGAGCGGCGTTGTCGCGCTGCTCAGCCTGGGCAGCGCATTCGGTGGTGGTGGTGCACGGCGCGGCACTCTGCGCCAGCGCGGCGGGCACAGGGCCGAGCGTGGCTCCGGCAATTAGGATGAGGACGGCACGCGAACGAGCACGGTGCAGCATATGTCTAAGCCCCTGTTAAACCCCGAGGTCACGAGACTTATCACGCGAGCGGTTCGGCGCAAGGGGCAAGGTGAGGCGACTTACCGCACTGGGAGTTAACGAATGGCACCTATGCCACGTTTCGCTCCGAAACCGGAAAGTCAGTAAGCCACTCCCATTACGCCCTACGGCTGCGCGGCGATCGCCCCCGATTGCAGACGTTCTCGCCTCCGACTAGCCTCGAACGCGCCTAGCGCCTAACGTTCCTCCAACAGGGAGAGGTAGAATGTCGCTTGAGCAACTTTCATATTTAGCCCAGATTTTTGCTTCCGTTGGCGTGGTGTTTTCACTCATCTTTGTCGGGTACCAAATTAGACAGAGCACGGTCGCAATGGAACGCGGCGAGCACAATTCAACCATGCAGCAATGGACGACGATCCGCATGACTATTGCCGAGAACCGCGACATTGCCGAACTTATGACTTGCGGGCTCGATGGGTCCACTGCTCTCAATGAGGCTGATCGAATGCGGCTTGATTTCATGTTGAATGAATTTGCGTGGGCTTCGTTTCACATCTGGGATCGCACCCAGCGCGGCGTCTTTCCGCCGGGCACGTTCGAATTTTCCTGCAGTTCGTATCTTGGGGATGTTTTGCGCACGCCCGGCGGACAAGCATGGTGGCAGACCAAGGCCACCGCCTCCGGGCTCATCCCGCCATTCGTGGCGGACGTTGATGCAATGCTGGCGAAACACGCGGGTGCCAGCGCTCAATAGGTAACTGTCCGGCTTCCACCCCGACGCAGACATTCCCAAAGCAGTTTCGATCTGCGCTCAGCTGCCCATATTTGCGTGGATTAGGGCTGGAACCGGAGACCCGTCCATACGTTCTTAGTGCGAGCTTTTCGTACTCCGATTTGGCTCACTGGCGAGAACTTCGTCGCGAGGACTATCCAATGAAAAAGTTGATGATTGGCACCGCCATCGCCGCGCTTGCGCTGGCGCCTGCTGTAAACGCATCGGTATCGCCCACCAAATATGTTGGTCACGCGCTGGCCAAGAACGCCAAGGTATCGCTCAAACAGGCGCGAGCCGCAGCGCTCAAGGCTCGTCCTGGCCGGATCGTCGACCAGGAAATCGAAAAGGAACGTGGCGGTTCGGGACTGCGCTATTCCTTCGACATCATGAGCCACGGCAAGATTATCGAAGTCGGGATCGATGCGATGACCGGCGTAGTCCTGGAAAACGGTGCGGAAAATCCGGCCAAGGAAGCCAAGGAAGAGGCCACAGAGCCCAAAAAGTAGCATCCGGCAAAGGAGGGGCCGTGCGCTATTGAAGTGCGCGGCCCCTTTTGTCTGCTGTAGTTCAATTAGCCTGCTGCCAAACCGCAAATGGAATCGCTCGATGAACGCACCGACAGTCAACACGGTCCGACGGATGCTCAACAAAGTACCCGAGGTGACGCTCTACTTCTGGGTCATCAAGATCATGGCGACGACAGTGGGCGAGACCGCAGCAGACTTCCTAAATTTCAATTTGCACATGGGCTTGACCAAGACGTCGATCCTGATGGGCGTTTTGCTGGTCGCAGGTCTCGCTGTGCAGCTGTGGTCAAGGCGATATGTCCCCGCAGTCTACTGGATTGCAGTGGTATTCCTCAGCGTGTTCGGAACGCTGATCACCGACAACCTGTCCGACAACTTCGGCGTGGCGCTAACGACGACGACAACGGTTTTCAGCATTGCTCTGATCGCTACCTTTGCCGGCTGGTATGCCAGCGAGAAAACCCTGTCGATCCATTCCATTTTCACAACCAGACGCGAGCTGTTCTATTGGACCGCGATCCTGTTTACGTTTGCGCTGGGAACGGCCGCAGGCGACCTGGTGGCTGAAGGGCTCCAGCTTGGCTATTTGACATCCGCGCTGATCTTCGCGGGCCTGATCGCTGCGGTGACTGCCGCTCACTATTGGCTGAAGCTCGACGCCATCTGGGCGTTCTGGATCGCCTATGTGCTGACCCGCCCATTCGGGGCCTCGTGTGGCGATCTGTTGTCGCAGACCAAAGCAGATGGCGGCCTCGGTCTGGGCACCATCGGCACCAGCGCGTTGTTCCTGATCGTGATCCTCGCACTCGTAACATACCTTTCAGTCACCAAGCGCGACGTGATAGAAACGGCCAATTGATTGCGATTACACGGTTGGTCTGCTCCCGGTCGTTGACGGTTTAGTTGAGGGTGAATCTGGAGAATAGTGCTGGACTACCTGATCCTTTTTGCTGTGGTGCTGGGCGTGAACCTGCTGCCTGCCTTCGGTCCACCAACCTGGACCGTGATCGTCATCTACGGCCTCAGCACAAAGATGCCTCTTCCAGCCTTGGTGATCGTCGGTGCCACCGCCGCAGCACTTGGCAGGTTCGCGCTCGCCAATGGGTTCCGGCTGGTTAGGGGCCATATTCCGCAGAAGATGAAGCACAACCTACAGGCGGCTGGTGATGCCGTCGAAAAACACAAGCGTGGATCTTTGGTTGCGATTGGTCTGTTTGCGCTTTCGCCGCTCCCCTCTGCGCAGCTGTTCGAGGCTGCGGGTCTTGCTGGGGTCCGGCTCGCCCACTTTACGGCCGCATTCTTTGCTGGCCGCATTGTCTCGTATTCAATCTACGCCGCTACCGCGAAGGGGATCGAGAAAACGAGCATGGGCGGTGCGTTCAAGCACTATCTGACCAGCCCGATCGGCATCGGCCTGGAGGTCCTGATGCTCGGGCTGCTCGTCGCACTCGCGCAAATTGATTGGCAAAAGCGCCTGGGCGGCAAGCTCTCCTGACGCCACCTCGTGTGCCGGCGAAGTGGATTCTGGCTCGATACGGTCGAGATGAACTCATTGGGGCACGAACATCATATGTCCGCTTTCCACCCTAACTGCGCCGCTAGGGTTAGTCAGCGAATGAGCCGATTGCGGACATTCGTTGCATTGGGCCGCCGGGCCATCGCACGCGGATGGGGGTAGTCGACGACGTTGTCCGCGCCTTTGATTTGATCCCGTCGCCTTTGAGCTGGCAGGCGTGTAAGTCAATCGGGCATGCTTGGGCAATGCCGCACGAATGCCGGCACCTTTTTGAATTAATTCGATATCAGGAACAAAAATTGATCTCGGCTGTTAGCTATTGAGACCCCGCGCACTGCTGGCTCTCGATCCTCGATCGGAGCTACGCCCATGACCAGCAGTCACCTCAGGATTTCTCGATCAGTCTGCGCTCTCGCAATCGCTATTTCGTGTGCCGGGGTTGCCGTCGCAGCACGCCCTGGACCGATGGGCCATTCGGGCGCGGCAATCGAAGGGCCCGCTGACCAAGGCTTGGCGCTTCCCCAGCAGCGCGGTGACGCGATCGCCGGGCGTGAAGTGTTCCGCTCGGAAACTTTCGGCAATGAAGGGTTTTGGACCGATGCCGTCCGGCTGCCGCAAGGTATCGCCTCAGCCAAGGTGACCCCGCTGCAGGCGCTTGGGCTGGGTCTGCAGATCGATGCCGACATGGTCGGTGCGGCGACCAAAGCGCAGCTGGGCGCAGAACTTATGGCCGATCCGACCGGCAAAAGTTCGAAACTGCTCAACGATCCTGCGGTTACGCTAGCGCTTTACCGGACGACTTTGTCCGACTGGGCAGATAAGGCCTGGCGCCCGTTGTTTGATCGTTTGCGAACGACCCATTCCAGCGTGATTATGTGCAGCGCTGCGGATATGAACGGTTTTCTGCCAACCCATGTGACCGAGCATTCGCGCGCGCCGATCGGCGAGTTGGCACACGATACCCGCTATTGCCGCAATGGCCGGATTTTGCTCGACGACGTCGACAAGGCCGCAAAATCCAGCTCCGCTTCGTTCTTCATGTCTGTCTACCGCCAAGAAGGCGACGGTACGAATTATATCGTTGTGCGAAACGTATACACACCGGTCATCGTGCTTGGCCGTCGTTGGGGCGATCTCGAAGTGGCCTATCAGATCAAAAAGTAAAATCGATTCTCGGAAGTCCGCTTTCGGGTCGTAAGCGGACGGTCTGCTTTTGGCGGAATGAGCGCCAATGCGGACATCCTCGAAGCAGGGACTAAGCTAAGAAAGCGGTCTCGCATCAGAGCGCGCAGCAAACGTTCGGCATTCCAATATTGCCTCACGCGTTTTGGTAGCGCCCTTCCCTATTGCCGGGTTCACGTATCGAGCTCGGGCAGAAGCTGGACGCCGTAAGTCATTCGCATCTTGCTTCCGCCAAGGAGCATTATCTTCTCCTTTGCCACAGGTTGGAAACCTGCCTCACCGAGGACTTCCCTGGTCATTGCATCCGATTCCAGAACCTTGATCCGAAGCCACTCGTATCCCTGGAGCACCGCGGCGTCTTGAGCTTTGCGAACGAGGCGTCGGGATGCCTCGCGGTTCGCGTCGCTCGCATATAGGAGACCGATCCACGCGTTCGCGGGCTCATCCCGATCCGTCGTCAGGACTGCACCGCCAACACGCGCGCCATTTTCCAGAAGCACCCAACGATGCTCCCTGTCGACATTGAAGTTGAGATGCTCGACTAATTCGCAAGTCCCATTGAGCAAGGTGCTCAGCGGATGCCCGTCCTTGGTGTTGCGGGCCCACTGCCCAAGCAGCCATACAAGGTCCTGCTGATCAGCAAGGCGCAGAATCAAATTAGGATTGCTTCGCTGGGCCGGCACTACGATTTTACCCATTTCCTCGGCCAACGCCTTCAGATGCGATCGGCCATTTTCCCCGATCTTCTCGACAAATTTGAAAAGGCCGTTGGCGATTTGGCCGCTTTCGAGTCCCTCGACTTGCTTCCTTCCCTCTTCGGTCAGGAATAGGTCTCTTTGCGTCTTGTGCTTCTGGCTCGGCGTCGAATCCACGAAGCCGCCCACAATGAGCGCCGCGACTGCCTTTGAGAGCTGAGACTTGTCCATCCCTAACACAGCCACCAACCTGGCATCCGTAACTGGGGCGTAATCTTCGATTGCGAACAGTACGCGCTCTTGGGTCTCGTTGAGGCCACGGATAGCTTTGGAAGCTTCGTACCGAACGAGCTCAAGGGTACGCGCCACGCGCTCGGCGTCCTGAATCGATGTCATGGCGCGATATTTCGTTGAATTGCACAACATATCAGTTGACATTGGACAACGTTTTCGTTGTGTGATGTCAACTGATACCACGAGGAAACGTGGGCTAAGTCAACGTAAAATAGCCTGGAATCACACCCGAGAAAGTGCAGTCAAGGAAACTACTCAACGTTTTTAATTTCGTAACTATATGGTTTATATACAAAACACTTGCAAGGTTTTTGCAAAAAATTCCCACAGCTAAAATTGCGAAGGAGTCATTTGGCCGGTGAGACGGATTCGCTCTGGACTGCGTCGCGCACCAAACCGTCCGGCAAGGTAGCCCCCAATACGTACCGAGGCAACCGTGGCCGCAGGGCGCGACCTAGCCCCTAACTTGCGGGCGAGCTTTGACCAGCCGCAATCAAGGCACGCTGGCAGCGCTGGCACGCACCAGCAGCCGCTCTTCGCAAGCTACCGTCTCGAACGATTGCTGTCCCTAGGTTGCGTTCGGGATTCGGGTTGCGCGGTCCAAAGGTGCGGGAAATTGAGTACGCTGCCCACCCGTAACTCTATGTCGCCCAAGGCGCGACGCGGACGTAAGTGGCGGAGCCTGCTGCATGTGCAGCCCTTACCGCCGATCCCAGCACTCCCAGCCCGTCATTCGACCTGCGCGCATCATAAGCGCAGCGCGGTGCGTCAGGGCCGCGATTAATCCGCGCCGTGATGGTGCGGTAGTGCGTGTTGAAAGGGATGGAGCCGCTAAATGTTCGATTGGTCCCGGCATGGACAACGTCAATATCGGCGAGTTGCTGGGTGCGCGTCGCCCCGCCGACAGTGGCTTCCATCTGCATATCGACTTTGATCCCCAAAAAGCCGCTGATGCCACCGTCCACACCGGTCGCCGGTTCAGTGCCAGTGTTTCCGATCGTTACAGTAAGATTGTAGGCTGCGCCGTCCGCACTGCGGGTTATTTCGACACGATCCAGGCCCAATTCGGCCCGGCAAGGCCCCGTTGCCGGGGCTGGAACGAGGACGCTGCGCGGCACATCGGGCGACCGTGGAATCGAACGCGGGTTAACGCTGACCGGGAGCGGATCAGCCAGAGCGCTGGAATAGACCGGCGCGAGAGCGGCAACAGCGAGCATAAGCTTAGTTTGAAGTTTCATTTTGGTCTCCCGATTTCAGGCTAACCTATCGCGGGTGGGCCGCGCAGGCAACTGCACTGACCAGACTGCCGGATTACGGTGACAGGTGTAATTACCCCTCAACAAGTCATTACACATTCCATTCCTGCAGCCTGCCAGGCCCGGCGCTAAAGCAGCCGCGCGCCATGTCCTGGCACTTCGATCATCATCTGGGGAACAGCGCCCGCCGGAGTGCGATAGCTCCGTGCAACCTCGTCGCGCAGCGCCTCGATATCGCTGCGCCGGGCGATGGCGATCACCGCGCCGCCAAAGCCCCCGCCGGTCATCCGTGCGCCGCCGCGGTTGCCCAGAAACTGCGCCATCTGCGCCGCCAACCGGTCGATCTCGGGCGTGGTGATTTCGAAATCGTCGCGCATCGAGGCATGCGAAGCGGATATCAGGCGGCCCAGCGAGGCAAGATCACCGGCGGTCAGAGCGTCTGCTGCGGCAAGCGTTCGGGCGTTTTCAGTGATGACGTGACGGGCACGGCGATAGGCGATCGGATCCATCGCCGCGCGGGCCGTCACCAGCACTGCCGGTTCGGCATCGCGCAGCGCCGGCACCTGCATCGCCGCAGCGGCTGCTTCGCACTGCTGGCGCCGCAGGTTGTACTCGCCGTCGACCAGGCCGCGGCGAATGCCTGAATGGACGATTAGCACGGCCAGCTCCGGGTCCATTGCAACCGAGCGAGCAGAGAGGTCACGGCAATCGATCAGCACGGCGTTGCCGGCCTCGGCCCGCGCGGAGACAAGCTGGTCCATGATCCCGCACTGGCAGCCGGCATAGTGGTGCTCGGCGCTCTGCCCGGCGAGCGCCAGCGAGGTCCGATCATGACCGGGCACATCCGCAAGCGCGGCCAGCGCCAGTCCCGTCGCCACTTCGAGCGAGGCCGATGACGACAGGCCCGCGCCCTGCGGCACGTTTCCGGTAATTGCGAGATTGGCGCCAGCCAGCGCGAGCCCGCTTTCGGCAAGGGCAGCCGCAACGCCGCGGACGTAATTGCTCCAGTCCCCGGCCGGGGCATGCGGCACCGGGCTCGACAACGCGAATTCAGTGGTCTCGCCCAGGTCCAGCGCAGCAACCCGCAGCACGCCGTCCGTACGCCGCCGTGCCGCCACCAAAGTGCCGGCCCCGATCCCCATCGGCAGGACGAACCCGTCGTTATAGTCGGTATGCTCGCCGATCAGGTTGACCCGCCCCGGTGCTGCCGCAATGAGCTCGGACGCAACACCGAAGGCCGCGCGGAAGCCCGCCTCAACCTTGTCCCTGAGCGCGATCATGCCCGCACCTCGCGCAGCCGCGCGGCAGCTTGTTCGGGCGTGATGTCGCGCTGCGCCTCGGCCAGCATCTCATAGCCGACCATGAATTTCTTGATCGTGGCAGAGCGGAGCAGCGGCGGATAGAAATGCGCGTGAAGCTGCCATTCGGGATGCGCTGCGCCATCGAACGGCGCGCCGTGCCAGCCCATCGAATAGGGAAAACTAGTGTTGAACAAGGCGTCGTAGCAGCGGGTCAGCGCGCCTATCGCGCGGGCCAGATCGGCGCGCCGCGCCGGGTTAAGTTCGGGCAGGCGCTGCACAGCAAAGCGCGGCAAGAGCAGCGTTTCGAACGGCCACTTGGCCCAGTAAGGTACGATGGCCAGCCAGCTTTCGGTCTCGATCACGCTGCGCGGGCCGCCGGCTTCGCGCGCGGCCACTTCGAGCAGGATCGCGCGGCCCGTGTCCTGCCACCACTGGCCTTGGGTGCGGTGCTCGGCCGCGGGTAGCTGCGGCAGCATGTCAGTCGCCCAGATCTGGCCGTGCGGGTGCGGGTTGGAACAGCCCATGATCGCGCCCTTGTTCTCGAAGATCTGGACCCAGGCATGGCGGCTGCCAAGATCGGCCGCTTCGGCGCACCAGCAATCGACCACCGCGGCAATCTCGGCATCGGCCAGATCGGGCAAAGTGCGAGCATGGTCGGGCGAGAAGCAGATCACCCGCGCTTCACCCCGCGCCGGAGCCGAACGAAACAGCGCATCTTCGCCGTCTGCGCCGGCCGGAACATCGGCCTGCAAGGCTGGAAAGTCGTTCGCGAAGACGAAGGGCCCTGGGTAGTCCGGATTGCCCTCGCCATTCGCGCGAGTGTTGCCGGGGCACAGGTAGCACGCCGGATCGTAGGACGGCGCAGCACTACCTGCGCCTGCGTCTTCCTCGCCCAACCAAGGCCGCTGGGTGCGTTGTGGCGAGACGAGGATCCACTCGTCACCCAGCGGGTCATAACGGCGATGCGAATGCTGGTCTGGATCAAAGGTCATCGGCTTTTCCGTGATAAATTGCCGCGCGCTCGGCGTGCATGGGCGGGATTGGCAAGCCGTGCCGGGTCAGCCAGCTTGCCGCATAGCGTTCTGGTTCCTCCGCTCGGTCCGGTCCGGTCCGCCGGACCGAATAAGCCCGGCCGGGGATGACGAACGGCAGCCGGACGGGTGGCGCAAAGCGCTGGCGCGAGGGCGTGCTGCGGTAGACGATCAGCACCCATTCCTCAGCGCTGCCCGCCGCGTGCCAGGTCAGGCCATCCTCGCAGGTTCCGCCCCACACTTCGGCATGCAGCAGGTGGCGCCAGGCCTTGTAGAACGCGATCCACTGCGCCACGCGCGCGGTCTCATCCGCATCGAGTTTGCCAAGGTTGAGTTCAACCCCCAGGTGCCCTTGCAGCGCAACTGCCGCGCGAAAATCGAGGGTCGAGCGCCGCCCGGTGGTGTGCGCCGGTGATGCCCCGATGTGTGCGCCCATCAATTCGGGCGGGAGGAATTGGAGGAAGCCGCGCTGGATCTCGATCCGCGACAGGGCGTCGATATTATCGCTCGCCCAGAAACGTTGGACGTAAGGCAGCACCCCCATGTCGATCCGCCCGCCGCCGCCCGCACAGCTTTCGATCTCGACTTGCGGAAAAGCGCTGCGCAGCCGCGCCAGCAAGGCGTAGAACGCCAAAGTCTGGCGCCGGAACGCCGCGCGGCCAGTGGCATCACCCGCCGCCACAAGATCGCGGTTGTGATCCCATTTGATGTAGGCAACCGGCACTTCGCGCAGCACCACCGCGATCGTCTCGAACAGGTAATCGCTCACCTCGGCCCGCGTCAGGTCGAGCACCAGCTGGTTGCGGCTCAATTGCAGCGGCCGCCCGGCAAGCTGCAGCGCCCATTCGGGATGCGTGCGGTAGAGCTCGCTGTCCGGGTTGACCATTTCCGGCTCGAACCACAGCCCGAACTCCATGCCCAGACCAGTTACGAGCTGCGCGAGCGGGAGCAGCCCATTGGGGTACTTGGCCGCATCGGGCCACCAGTCACCCAGCGAGCCGGTATCGTCATTGCGGCGATGGAACCAGCCATCATCGAGCACGAAGCGTTCGATCCCCAGCGCTGCGGCGCGATCCGCAAGATCCCGCAGCGCGGCCTCATCGTGATCGAAATAGCAGCCTTCCCAGGTGTTGAAGTGCACCGGACGCGGGGCGCGTGCACCGCCGGGCCACGAGACGATCGCGCGCGCCGCCGCATGGAAGTTGCGTGCCGCCCCTTGCCAGCCTGCACCCGAACAGGAGGCGAGCACTTGCGGCGCCTCCACCGAAGCGCCCGGTTCCAGCCGCAGTTCGCCCGGGGCGAGAGCCACGCCGAATTGCCACTGCCGCCCGCCGTCGTCGCACCATTCTATTTCCTGGGTGTGATTGCCGGACCAAGCGAGCTGTGCGGCATAGGCCGTACCGCGGTGCTCGGTCGTGCTGTCCTCGGCCGCGACCGCCCCGGGGAAGGCATTGTGCGAGGTCAGCCCGCGGCGATTGGTGCGTGACCAGGTGGCGAGGCCGAGCCGGTCTTCGCGCGATTCGAATTCACCGGCATGGCGCCCCCCGAAATAGCGAATTCGCTGCGCCGCTGGGGGCAGCGGCAGGACCGCGCTGGCTAGCCACTGCACGTCGAGCGGCGCGGTACCATGGTTGGTGAGCCGGGTGCGGCAGGCCAGGACATCCGTGACGGGGTCGAGCGCCAGTTGCAGTTCGACCCCGATCCCGGCGATTTCGTCGCCCAGACTGATGGCCAAGGCACCCTCTTTCTGCTCGATTCCCGTGGTCTGCAGCGCCAGCGTGAAATCCCGGCCGCCACGGTGAGCTTCAAGTGCGCTGCGCCCGAACCAGCCGAGCCCGCCGCCGGGAAAGACCGAGAGCCGGGCCGGAGGATCGAGATGCAAGCCAAGGTGCCAGCCCTGTTCGCCAAGCGCCGGACCGGGCAGCATATCGCCCTCCAGCCGCGGCCCCCAATAGCGCCACAGTGGCGGGCCTGCGTCGGCGCATTCGAGGAGCAGCGAGCTGCCGTGCCCATGCAACCAGTAACGCTGGGTCATCGGACTGCTTCCTCCCTGCCGGCGGAATTCCCGGCCGCGCCCCGCCAGCGCTGCCTGTATTCGGCTCCAGCGTCAATCTGGGCCGCGCGTTACCGCCATTTTGTGCACTCGCATCGGTGAATTCGTATGGAACCGGCTTATGCGCAGTCAGCGGCTCGTTGCCGCATCCGCCGCGTCGCCGCTTGGCAGCACACCCGCCGCAGCGGCATCGCTGGCGGCGGCGGCAAGGTCCTTATCGATCTTCGTGGCCTTGCTCTCAAGCTTGTGCTGCGCGTCCTGATAGCGCTCGTCGAATGACTGCCGGTGGCAGCCCGCCAGCAGGACCAGAGCAAGTGCGGCGAACCTGCGAGACATCAATAGCGTTTCCGGTAGCGGACATTGAAACTGGTCACCCCCGAACCGCCAGCTTCGCTGAGGATCGATAGCACCGGGCTCAAGCTTACCTCGATCCTCGTCGCGGTAAAGCCGCGCGCGTCGGTGATCACTTCCAGATACACATTGTTCGAAATATAGCGCCCCGCCGCGATCGCGGTACCGCGCCCGCTGGATTCATCGGGCGAAAGGATACGCAGCCGCGAAATCCCCGTCGCCGCGCGCAGCTTGCCCAACGGATTGAGCCCGCCGCTGCCCCCGCGCAGGGAATTGAGCGAGGCGGCCAGCTGGATCGCCTGAATCGGCGAGAGCTGACCAATCGAATTGCCGAACAGGATCCGCGAGAGCAACTCGTCCGAAGGCAGCGAGGGACTTGAAGTGAAATTGATCTGCGGATTGACCGCGCGCCCGTTGGCGGTCAGCGTGATGTCCACGCCATCAATCGACTCGCTTGCCGACAGCGCAATCTGCGGATCGCTCAGCATCCCGCCAGTGAAGATCAGCCGTCCGTCTTGCAGCTCGAACTGCCGCCCGGCAAAGCCCAAGGTGCCGCGCACCAGAGTGACATCGCCCGAAACGAGCGGATTGGTGTTGGTGCCGATGACATGGAGATCGGCCCGCCATTCGCTGTCGAGCCCCATCCCGGTAACGAACAGCTGGTTCGGCGCGGTCAGATCAAGATCGAGCCGCACGCCCTCGAGCAAGCTGCCGCGCGGGATAGCAGGTTCGTTACCGGTGATCCGCGGGCGGCCACGCGGCGTTTTGAAGCGCACCCCGGTCAGCTGCGGCACTTCTGAAGCCCCCTGCCGGACCAGCTCATAGCGCGTTTCGGGAAGCAGCAGCTTGCCCGATAGCAGCGCCGTCTCGCCCGCCCGCTTGCTCAGCCGCAACTTGCCAGTGGCTGACGATGACAAGGCATCGCTGCGGGCCAGCCGCGCATTGGCGAGGTCAAAGCTCATGTCCATCGGATAGCCCTCGGCTGCGGCCAGGCTGAAAAAACCGGTCCCCGAAATCTTGCCCGATCCCGCCACGGCATTGAACTGTTCGACCTGCAGCCGGTTGCCGGCGAAATGCCCAGCCAGCGCCATACTGGTAAACCGCGTACCGTAGGTCTGGTTCTCGTAAGTCAGGTTCTCGCCGCGGACGATCCCGGCGAGCTGGGGCTCACGTAGCCGCCCGGAAAAGTCCGCGCCCACCGCGATCGGGCCGGTCAGCAGCTGATCGGGCTGGCCGACGAACGACCACAGCGTATCGGCAGGACCATTATAACGGATGCCCCCGCCGAGCGGTGCCGCCGTCACCCGGTTGACCCAGTTGCCCGCGCCCGGCCCCAGCGGGCGCAACGAGGCGACCAGTCGCCCGATTACCGCGCCGCGCTCGCGGATCACCGCGCGGCCCTCGCCGCCATCGGCGAGCAGCTTGCCGACGAAGTTGATATCGACCGGCTGGCTGACTGCTGCGGCGGTGGTTCGCGAGAAGCTGTCGATGCTCAGCCGCGCATCGGCGCGCGGGAAAGCGCCAGCACTCGGCAGGTCGAAATCGAGCGAACCGGTCGCCTTGCCACCGATGCCGTAGCCCGGGAGGAAGGCGTTGAGCAGCGCCATATCGAGCCGGTCCATCCGGCTTTCGAGCTTCAGCCCGGCGCCATATTTGCCCGCGAGCCGCAGGCTGCCCTGACCGAAATCGAAGCGCGTCGGGAGCAGTTCATACCCGTCGCGCGAGAGGATAACCCGCGCCAGGCTGGCGGTGCGGAAGGCGATCCCGCGCACGCGCCCGTCGAGCGCCGCGCGCCACAGGTTGGGCTCAAGCTGGGCATTGCCGGCGAGCTTGAACGGCACGCCGTTGACCCCTTCGGCAACGAACTTCGCCGTGCCGCGCCCATCGCGGTAGTCCACCTGCGCGCGTGCGGCGGTGAAGTTGAAGGCACGGATCCGGGTCTGCGCCAGCTGCACATCGGCGACCACCCAAGGCTTGGCATAAAGCACCACGCGCGCATCGACGATCGCGCTGCCGATGGCGAGTTGTGCGGGGCCCGGCAGCACGGTGTTGTTGGCGCGCAGGTTGACCAGCGCTTCCTGATAACGCCCAGCCGCGCCGAGCCGGATCACCCCGGCGAGCCCGCGCCCATTGGCATCGAGCTGCCCCGCAAACGGCCCGGCGGGCGTACGCTGAATGCGCCCCGTAAAGCCAATCCCGGCCAGATCGCCCTTGTTGATCTGCAGCGCCAGGGCTTTGCCTTGGAGTAGGGTAACATCGGCGCTGAGCGGGCCGTAGTCGGTCTGCCCCGTGGCGTTGAAGCGGTAACCGCCACCCGTGCCGAGGATTTCGGCACGCACCCCGGCCAAGCCGATCCCGAAGCCGGGGTTCTTCGCCAAAAGCACCGCGCGCGGCTGCGCCAGGGTTCCGGTCAGCTCCAGCGCAAGCGGCCCATAACGCAGCGAATGGCCGGTAGCCGCAAGCGTGATCCGGCCAGCATCGTAAGTGCCGCGTCCGTCGAACACCTGCAATTCAGGCGCAGACACGCGGACCCGCGAGAAGTGGACGATCCCGTCCGGACCATAGAGCAGCTTGCTCGACCCGGTCATGTTGCCGCCGAGCAGGTCCTTGACACTCTGGTTGGTGAGCTGGGTCGAACGCGCGCGAACCGTGCCGGTCAGCGTGAACCCCTGCGGCCCGTGCTTGAGATCGGCAGTGGTCTGGACCGCAAAAGTGCCGACACTGTCGACCCGGTAATTGTTGATCCGCCCCTCAAACGCTCCGGTGTACAGACCCTTGGCTGTATCGGCGAGCAGCACCGCCTTGGCATCGACCCGATCCGACTTGATCTTCATGTTGTCTGACAGGATCCGGGTGCCCTGCACTGCGAGGTCGCCGCTCACCTGCACATTGGTGAGCGTCCCCCCGGCCACACTATCGAGCCCGCCAATTCGTGCGACGCGGCCGCTGACGGGGATCACGATCTGGTCAGCATCGACCCGCGCCTTGCCGCTGGCGTCGATCCCTTCGAGCGTGACACTGCCCGTGTTCAGCGCTGCCGCAGTCACCCGGTACTGGACCAGCGGCAGCGCGAACGCGCCCTCCAATTCGAGCGCAGCATGCACGGCGCGCCCGCTCAGGTTGGGTGCCAGTGCCGCTGGGCGCAGCAACAGCAGGTCGAGCTTGAAGTGATCGAAGCTGTTGTCGGACAGGTTCACCACCCCGCTTGGCACCAGCGAAAGCTGGTCCGACTTCAGAGATCCCGAAACATCGGCACGGCGATTGTCGAGCTTGGCGGCAAGGTCGACCTGCGTGGTCGCATCGAGCAAGACTGCAGGAATTCCGCTGAGCAGCAGGCCAAGCTGCGCCGGTCCCTTGACGGCAAAGGTGCCGCTGCGGGCGCTCAAACCAAGGTTGGCCACGTTTTGCCCGGCGAGATCGGCTGCCAACGTGCCGTCCCACTTCGCCCAGTCACCGCTTCCGTCGAGGCGCAGAGACAATGCTTTGTCGAGCGCGGCGAGCGCGGCGATCACGCCGCCTTGCGGCGCATCGAGGTTGAGTTTGAGCGCTAACCGGTTGGCCTCGGGCACCGCATCGAGCACCAGATCGAGCCGGTCGCCCGCCATTCCGCCCGGGACAGCAAGCGTCAGCGCCTGCGCCGAAACCTGCGCGCGGCGGCCCGCGATCTTTGCGCTGCCGGCAAGGCGGAGTTCGCGCCGCTCGCCTGCAACCGCCGGCAAAGCGACCAGCCGGTCGATCTGCAAATGCCCGATATCGATATCGAGATCGGGCAGCAGCGGCCCCTGGGTGGTGCTGACCTTGAATTGCGGCACCCGCTCCAGCGTGACCAGCGCAGCACTGGCCGAGCTGATATCAACATGGTTGCCGAGATAGGCGAGCGGCCGCCAGCCAAGATCGATCTCGGGCGCGGAGAGGAAGCGGCCCTTGGTATCGTAGGCAGCGACATCGAGCAGCCGGGTCTTGCCCAGCAGCGAACCGTCAATGCGCCCAACGGTGATCCGCAACCCGTTGCCGAAGGTCATGCCCGAGACCTGCCGCGCGGCGAACTTGCGTCCGGTATCGCTCTGCACAAACATGAAAACTGCCAGCAACAACAGGGCTAGAGCCAGCATTGCGCCGACAACCCCGCGCAGCGCGATCCGCCCCCAGTTGCGGCGCGGCGCTGTTACGTCCGGCGGCGGGGCTTCGGCCTCGTCCATCAAAAGGCCTGCCCAATCGAGACGTAGACGTTGAACCGGCTTTCACCCGTGCGGCGATTAAGCGGCGTCGCCACATCGACCCGCACCGGCCCGAAATTGGTATAGACCCGTGCGCCGATCCCGACCCCGACCCGCAGGTTGTCGAACTGCGGGGTGGAGCTGGTATAGGCCTGCCCCATGTCGACGAAGCCGACCACGCCGTAATCGCCGAAGCGATAGCGTAGCTCAAAGGCGGCCTCGGTGAGGCTGCGCCCGCCGGTGGGATCGCCTGCGGGATCGCGCGGGCCGAGCTGCTGGTAGCCGAACCCGCGCACCGATCCGCCGCCGCCTGCGTAAAGCCGCCGCGATGGGGCGAGATCGTCAAGGCTGGCGCCTTCGATTGTCGCCACCCGGGCCCGCGCGGCAAGCGTAATGCTATCACCGATGCGGTAGTAGGCCGAACCATCGAGCCGCACGCGGACATAGGGAGAGAACGAAACCTGCAGCGATCCTTCCGGTTCGACCAGCGTGGTGACGCGGAAGCCCTTCCCGGGATCAAGCAGGCTGTCGGTAGTATCGAAGCCGAGCTGCCCGGAAAGTCCGGCGATCGCATAGGTTCGGCGCTCGCGTGCGGCCAGTACCGGATCGTAAACGCTTTCGTTGGTCCCGATCAGCTGCACACCATAGGCATAAGTCAGGCGCTTTTGCCACAGCGGGGTCGAATCGTAGCTGACCCGCGCCGATAACCGCCCGGTGTAAGCGGTATAGGCATCGTAGCTGGTGTGATGAAGGTCAGCGGCGAGTTCGAAGGTCCGGTCGCGCTTGCCCGCATTGGAGCGGCGGAAGGTCACGTCAGCGCCTTGTTCCTGCGTGCCGACCACACCGCTCACCGCCAGCGCTCCTTCGGCCGGCCACAGATTGAGGTGCGTCCAGCTGGCCTCCGCACGGAAACCCTGCCCGGTCGCATAACCAGCGGTGGCGGCAATCACCCGCGGCGGCCCGGCTTCCTGCTTGACCGCCAGGTCGACCACCTCGGTGCCATCGGGCCCGGCCTGGCCGGTGCGCCGCGGCTCGATCCCGATGCCCTTGAACAGCCCGGTGGCAATGAGCGCCTGGCGCAGGTCGTCGACCTGGCGGCTATTATAGAGCTCACCCGGCTTGAACCGCGCCAGCACCGCGACGTGATCGGCGCTGAACGCCTCGTTCCCCTCACTGACAATTTGGCCATAGGTGCCGCGCGGTCCAACTGTGACCGGCAGGGTATAATCGGCCCCGCCGCTGTCAGGATCGAGCAGCACGTCGCGCTGGCCAACCTCGGCGAAGGGATAGCCGTTCTCGGGCAATGCCAGCGCGACCTTGGCCTCTTCGACTAGGACTTGCTCGGCGCGCACCGGCTCTCCGATTGTCAGCGCCAGATTGTCGCGGATCAGCCCCGTTGGTTCGGTTGGCTGGGCATTCACAGTAATCGACGCAAAGGTGAAGCGCTTGCCCGGGCTGACCTCGAGCACGGCGAGCAAAGGCTGTCCGTCAGTTGCATCAGAACGGTCGAGCCGGGACACGACCTGCGCGTCGAACCAGCCCTCGGCCGCAAGCAGCTTCTTGAGCAGCGCTGCATCTTCGCCCTCGCGGATGGCGACCTGCGCCGCATTGGCGGCCTTGCCCTTGCCTTGGCGCAGCGCGGACAGATCGTTGAACCGGCCCGGAATGTCGACGCCGGTCTGGGCCTTCACCGCGTCCAGCCCGGTCAGCTGGACCTGGTAGGCGACTTCGACTTTGCGGGTATCATCGGGCGCATCGACGAATTTGACCGGCTCGACCTTGAAGTCCTCCAGCGGCGGCAAGGGCTTCACCAATTCGGCATCGCGGATCGGGGCATCGCCGATTATTTCGACCGGCTGCTGGTCGGCCAGCGCAGGATCGCCGGCGGGCGGCGCTGCCCCTTCCTGGGGCTTTGCCCCGGCCTGTTCTGAGGCGATACGGCGTTCAAAATCACCAATCGATTCAAGTGGTTTGGCAAGTTCGGGATCGTCCGCCGGATCGAGCTTGGGGATCGCGGCCTTGAATTCATTATCCGGGATGATCGGATCGATCGTAGGCAGGTTCGCGCCCGGCGGCGGCGACGGGACCGAAATCGGCGTGTCCGCCTGCGCACCGGACGGTGCCGGCTGCACCTGAGCCGCTGCAAGTTTCAGCGGCTTGGCGTCGGCCAAGGTTGGCGGCATGAAGGCGGCGCAGATCAGCGCACAAGTTGCCGCCTGTGCCTTGCCAGTCCGCCACCCATTCATCGATTTACCCGTCCCTCAGAAATGATCGGGTTTGGCAACATCCCGGTACATAATTCACCGCCAATCGATCAAACGCAGCAAACACGCCTAAGTTCCGGTTCATGTAAATCGTTCAACGCTCATGGCGGGCGGCCAGCGCAATCCCAGCCAGATTCTGGTGGCGGGCGATCCAGCGAATTCGCACGGGATGGCATTCCGGGACCAATGCAACGAACCTTGCGAAATGCGCTTGCACGGCCGCGCTGCGACATTTGGCCTGTCCGTTCGCCTGCGCGATAACTGCGCGGGCATCGCCGAGCAGCACGAAATCACGTTCGCCCAGTTGCTGCGCCAGTTCGAGCGCTTTGATCAGCGCAAGCCACTCAGCGTCGGTGTTGCTGCCCTGACCCAGATCGTCGAACAGATAGCTGATTCCGCGCACCACCACCGCGGCCTCGATCTTGCCCGGATTGGGCCGACAGCCACCATCGAAGAAGACCTTAAGCGAGCGGCTCGACATCGTGGTTCCGCAGCACGCGTGGGATGCGCTTGCCCTTGGTCCGGCCGGTCAGATGAAACTGCCAGCAGCGGTCGCAGCGATAGGGCCGCAACGGGAAATCGGCCTTCGCCGCAACTTCCAATGCGCCAGCCTCGCTCGCATAGCGCGTCTTTTTAAGGCAGATGCTGAGCCGCGTACGCACCGCCATCTGGTTCAGGCCGCGAGCAATTCCGAGGTCCGCCGCACCAGCCGGCCGGGCAGCGCGCCGGTATGCTGCCCGTCGCGGTAAGTCACGACCCCGGAGACGATGGTCGCCAAAATCCCTTCCGCGCCCTGGTGCATCCGCTTCCCGCCGGCGGGAAGGTCATAGACGATTGTCGGCACCTTGATCCTAAGCGCAGCGAGATCGATCACGTTAAGGTCTGCCTTCATCCCCACGGCGATGCGGCCCCGGTCGGTCATGCCGATCAGTGCGGCGGGCTTGGCTGTAAGCTCGGCGATCGCTTGCGGGAGCGGGATGCGCTCTGCTTCGGAGGCATCGCGGACCCAGCGCTGGAGATAGAAGGTGGGGAAGCTGGCATCGCAAATCAGGCCATAATGCGCGCCGCCATCGGCCAGCGCCATCACGGTCGAGGGATGGCCGAGCATCTCGCGCACGGCATCGAGATTGCCCTCGGAATAATTCGCAGCTGGGAGGTAGAACAGTGCTTTGCCATCATGCGCGAGCAGCGCGTCGTAGGCATATTCGGCAAGCGTCTGCCCGGCTGTCTTGGCGCGCTCGTCGACCCGGTCCTCGCGGCGGGGTTCGTAATTCGGCTCGTCGCCCCACTGATAGGCGGCACGGAAGGCACCGATCAGCGCAAGGGTGGTCGGGTTGCTGTCTTCCGGCTGCTCGGCGAGCACTGCCGCGCGGAAAGCGGGATCGCGCAACTTTGCAACCCGCTCGGCGAGCGGCAGGTGCGCAATCCCCTTGTACCCGGGATGGCTGCTGAAGGCGTGGAGGCTGAGGTCGAGCCCGAAGAACATCCCCACCGGGCGCGGCGCCACTTGGCCGCGCATGGTGAGGCCGTCCTTGGCAGCCTGGGTCAGCCCTTCGAGATGATAGCGCCATCCCGCCCCGGCCTGTCCCGGAACTTCGAGCAAGGTGAACGAAACCGGCCGGCCGCTGTGCTCGGCGATTTGGCGCAGCAGCGGGAATTCGACCTCGGCGGGCTCGGCCGGTGCTGGAATGATCTGAAACACCCCGGCATCGGCATCGCTGAGTCCATCGGCGAGCGCGCATAATTCGTCGACATCCGAATAAAGACTCGGCGCAAGGTCGCCCGCGCGGGTGCGGTGCATCACATTGCGCGAGGTGGTCACGCCGAACCCGCCCGCGCGGATTCCTTCGGCAACGAGCCCGCGCATCTGCGCCAGGTCATCGGCGGTTGGCGCTTCCTTGCGCACCGCGCGCTCGCCCATCACGTAGACGCGCAGCGCCGAATGCGGGATCTGCGCAGCGATGTCGATGTCGAGCTCACGCAAGGCAAGCGCATCGAGGTATTCGGGGAACGTCTCCCAGTTCCACGGCAGGCCTTCGATCATCACCACTTCGGGGATGTCCTCTACCCCCTCCATCAGCTTGACCAGATCGCCGCGCTGTTCGGGGCGGCAGGGGGCAAAGCCGACGCCGCAGTTGCCCATCACCGCAGTGGTAACCCCGTGGCCTGAACTTGGCGCGAGGCGGCTGTCCCAGGTGACTTGCCCGTCGAAATGGGTGTGCACGTCGACGAATCCTGGCGTGACAATCTTGCCCGCAGCGTCGATCACTTCATCGGCCTCGCCCAGGTCGGTCCCGATGGCGGCGATCCGACCGTCCTTGACCGCGAGGTCAGCCAGGCGTCCGTCGGCTCCGGTGCCGTCATGGATCGTCCCGCCCCGGATAATCAGATCAAAATGTGCCACGCTCGCTCTCCACCGGCACGCATCCTGCCCGGCGAGCATGGTTTCAGACGCAGCGAGTCACGGCAAGCTTCAAATTCCCGTCGGCTCGTGCATAGCTGCAATCCGAGAGGCGGCCCGCATGACCCAGATACCCTTTGAACGCATTCCCTACCTGATCGTCTATGACGAAGAGAGCGCGTTCAAGGACACTTACGCGGGCCAGATCGGCAAGGTCGTGGTCGAGGCGATGCACCTGAAACCGGCCACGCCATCCGGCAGCGTGGTGATCTTCTCGCACCCGATTGGCGGCGGGGCGTGGCTGCCGCTGGTGACGGTGCTGGCAAAGATGGGCGTGCACACGATCTACTGCAACACGCGCTATCGCGGCAACGACACCGCGCTGATCATGGAGCGCGCGGTGATGGATTTCGGCGCCTGCATCCGCCACGCCAAGGAGAAGTTGGGCTACGACAAGGTCTATCTCGGCGGTTGGTCGGGCGGCGGAGCGCAAAGCCTGTTCTATCAGGCCGAAGCGCAGGACCCGCGGGTAATGCACACTCCGGCGGGCGATCCCTATGATTTGACTGCGGCGAAGTTCATGCCAGCGGACGGCGTGCTGCTGCTCGCCGCGCACCTGTCGCGCAACCTGACGTTGACCGAGTGGATGGACGCCTCAATCGAGGATGAAAGCCGCCCGTTTGAGCGCAATCCCAACTGGAACCTTTATGCGGCCGATGGCCCCAAGCCGCCTTACTCGGCGGACTTCGTGGCCGAATACCGTGCCCGCCAGATCGCGCGCAACCGGCGGATCACCGCCTGGGTGCAGGACGAGCTGGCGGCCTTGAAGGCGCAAGGGCTTGAGCATCATGAACGCTGCTTCACCGTGCAGGGCACCATGGCCGACCCGCGCTGGCTCGATCCCTTGGTCGATCCCAACGACCGCCAGCCGAACCATTGCATGCTTGGCGATCCCTTCGTGGTCAACGACGGCCCGGTGGGCCTCGCGCGGTTCACCACGCTGCGGTCGTGGCTGTCGCAATGGTCCTACGATCTGTCGAACGGCGATGGGCTCAAATGCGCAGGCCGGATTGCCAGCCCGATGCTGGTGATCGAGAACAGCGCCGACGATGCCTGCACCCCCAGCCATGCGGCGCGGCTGATGGCGGCGGCGGACAAGTGCAGCATCGATCATCATTTAATTCAGGGTGCGAACCATTATTATTTTGGCCAGCCGCAACAGGTGAACGAGGCGGCGACGCTGGTGCGCGACTGGATTGCCGGGCAAGGCTGATGCTGGTGGCGCGGACAATCGAGATCGTCGAAGTCGGCCCCCGCGATGGGTTGCAGAACGAGGCCTTGCTGGTCTCGTCTGCAGACAAGGTCGAGCTGATCCGCCGCTGCATCGCCGCAGGCGCGCGGCGGATCGAGATCGCGAGCTTCGTCAATCCGCGCAAAGTGCCGCAGATGGCCGATGCCGAGGCGGTGGTCGAGGCGCTGGGGCGGCCTGCAGGTGTGACCCGGATTGGACTGGTGCTCAACCTGCGCGGGGCGGAGCGGGCGCTGGCCGCCGGGGCCGATCAGCTTGGCGCAGTCGCGGTTGCTTCGGATACGTTCGGCGTGCGCAACCAGGGGCAGGATAGCGCGCAATCCGTGGCCGAGGCCAAAGCGATCATCGGCATGGCCAAAGCTGCCGGGCGGTCGGCGCAAGTGACCATCGCCGCCGCATTTGGCTGCCCGTTCGAAGGCGAGATCGACCCGGCGCGAGTGGTCGAAATGGCACGGCAATTGGCCGCTGCGGGGCCGTGCGAAGTGGCGCTGGCGGATACGATCGGGGTTGCAGTCCCGGCGCAAGTGACGGCGCTGGTTGCGGCAATACGCAAAGCCATCGCGCCGTTGCCGGTGCGGGTGCATTTCCACGATACCCGCAACACCGGCGTGGCCAACGCCTGGGCTGCGGTTGAGGCTGGGGCTGTCACGGTTGATGCGTCGCTCGGCGGATTCGGCGGCTGCCCGTTCGCGCCCGGTGCCGCAGGAAATGTCGGGACGGAGGATGTGGCTTGGATGTTGGCGCGGAGCGGAATTGAAACCGGACTGGATATGCGCGCCCTTGTCGATGCATCGCACTGGCTGTCAGGCGTGATGGGCAAGGACCTTCCCGCCAGCCTCTCACGCGCCGTCCCATTTCCAGCAGGCGGCACAGCATGACCGAAACCATCAATAAGGGCGCACTAGCGGGCATAAAGGTGATCGAACTGGGCCAGCTGATCGCCGGGCCGTTCTGTGGGCAATTGCTTGGCGATATGGGCGCCGACGTGATCAAGGTCGAGCCACCCGGAGCGGGCGATCCGATGCGCACTTGGGGCAACGGGGCGCACAAGCTGTGGTGGCAGGTGATTGCGCGCAACAAGCGCGGGGTTAGCGCCAACCTGCGCGTGCCCGAAGGCCAGAACCTGCTGCGCCGGTTGCTTGAGGGTGCCGATATCCTGATCGAAAATTTCAAGCCCGGCACGATGGAGAAATGGGGCCTCGGCCCGGACGATCTCCACGCAGAATTCCCTCGCCTGATTATTGTCCGCATGTCAGGCTACGGCCAGACCGGACCCTATTCAGACCGCGCCGGATACGGCGGGATCGGCGAGGCAATGGGCGGGTGGCGCGCGATCGTTGGCGATCCCGATCGCCCGCCTTCGCGGATGGGGGTGTCGATCGGCGATACCCTCGCGGCGACCTATGGCTGCATGGGTGCGCTCGCCGCGCTCCATGCGCGCGCAGCCAGCGGCAAGGGCCAGGTGGTCGATTCGGCGCTGTATGAAGCGGTGCTGCAGGTGATGGAATCGGTTGTGCCCGAATATGCCGCGATGGGGCTGGTGCGGCAGCGTTCGGGCTCGATCCTGCCGGGGATCGCGCCGAGCAACGTCTATCCGGCAAGCGACGGCGAATACATGATCGGCGGCAACGGCGACACGGTCTTTGCCCGGCTGTGCGCGGCGATGGGGCAGCCCGGACTGGCCGCCGACCCGCGTTACGCCACTCACATCGCGCGCGGAGAGCATCAGCGAGAGCTGGACGATTTGATCGCGAGCTGGACTTCGCAGCAGACCATTGCCGAACTCGAAGCGCTGATGATCGCGTATTCGGTCCCCGCCGGGCGGGTCTACACTGGACGCGAAATGCTGGCCGATCCGCATTTCGCTGCGCGCGAGGCTTTGGCGCAGGTGCCGCATCCCGAGCTGGGCGAAGTGACGATGCAGGCGCCGATGCCCAAGCTCTCCGCCAACCCCAGCACGATCCGCCGCGCCGCGCCGCAGACTGTCGGTCAGGATAATGCCGAGGTTTACGGAGCGCTGGGGCTAGACGCGGCGGCGCTCGCCGATATGGCGGAACGCGGGATAATCTGAGGGTTGGGACGCGATAGCATGGCGGAGCAGTTGATCGGGGCTATTGAGGCCGGGGGAACCAAGTTCGTGGTCGCGCTGGCGCGCACTGACGGAACGATTCTGGCCGAGGCACGCATTCCGACTGAAACCCCGGCGACCTGTTTTCCGGCAATGGCTGAATTCTTCCGCAGCGCCAGCGCCGAGCACGGCAAAATCGCCGCGTTTGGTGTCGCCAGCTTCGGCCCGATCGACATCGATCCAGCCTCCCCCGCCTATGGCACGTTCACCACCACGCCGAAGCCCGGCTGGTCGGGCGCGCGCTTTCAGGACGTGCTGGGTGAGTTCGGTGCGCCGATCGTGGTCGATACCGACGTCAACGGCGCGGCGCTGGGCGAGTGGGAGAGCGGCGCGGGCCAGGGCTGCAAGACGCTGGCTTACACCACCATCGGCACCGGGGTAGGCTGCGGCGTGCTCAGCCAGGGCAAGTCCATGATGGGCTTTTCGCACTATGAAGGCGGCCATATCGGCGTGGCGCATGACCGCGCCGCCGATCCCTACGCGGGGTTTTGCCCGTTCCACGGCGATTGCCTCGAAGGCCTGGCAGCAGGCCCGGCAATCAAGGGCCGTTGGGGACAGAGCCTGTCGGACCTCGGCAGTCCGGTAGACAAGGTGACGCTGATTGCAGGCTACGTCTCCCAGCTCGCCGCCAATCTGGTGCTGCTGCACATGCCCGACCGGCTGATTTTTGGCGGCGGGGTGATGAAGACCCCGGGACTGGTCGAAGCCCTGCGCAGCGCGACCGAGCAGCGGATTGCCGGTTACATCAAGGCGCCGCAGCTCGATCCGGGGCTGGTGAACTACATCGTCACCCCGGGGCTGGGCGACGAAGCCGGGATTACCGGTGCAATCGCACTGGGACGGAGCGCGCTGGGCTAGGGCGCGGGTCGGCGGATGTCGAAGGCGATAACCAGCCGCTCGCCGTGGTCGAATGGCACGGTGGCGTGCCACATGGTCGAGGGGAACACGGCCAGCCTGCCCGGCACCGGCGCAATCGTGCGGTACGGCTCAAGCGTGAGGCCAAGCTCGGCGGGAGGCTGACCGAATGCGATATGGCCGGCGGGCGGTGTCCCCAGCTCCTCCGGCCCGGGCAGCGCGACATAAAACGCGGTCGAGAGCCAGCCCATCGCGTGCGTGTGCGGCACGTTGTAGCCCTGCTGGGCAAGGCGCACCGACCAGCTGCCCTCGATCAGCAATGGCTCATCTCTGCGCGCGCCAAGCAGCGGATGGCCAGGCTCGGTCGGCGGCAGACCATCGACATAATCGCGGATCAATTCGAGCATCCGCGCCTTGATCCGCTGCAGCACCGGTTCGCGCCGCAGCAGGACCGAACGGTCGGTCTGGGTTCCGCCGCGCACCGATTGTTCGAGGTAGGGCTCGGCTGCGGTGTGAAGGCCGCGCAGCACCTCGGCCAGTTCGGCCAGCTCGGCTGCGCTCCACCCGCAATCGTAGGAGCGGATGAGGCTTTCGGGCCGGTCGAGCCAGTGCGCCCGGTTATCACCCTTGAGCCGCCAGGCCAGCGACAGGTACGGCCAATAGAGCATCGCCGAAGGCCCTGCGGTCAGCGGCAGGGCTTCGGCCTCGGCACGGTCGGGATCGCCCTCGCGGAGCGCGTGGCGGATACGGCACAGGCTCGATACGTCGCCGCGGAACTGGGCGGTGGCCTCGATCTGCGCTGCGGCATCGCTCGCTCCGCTTTCCACCGCGACCAACAGCCGCGAGACGAGGATGGCGGGGGTGGCACCCGTATGCCGCTCGGCCTCGGCAAGTACCGCGAGCGCCCCCGGCCAGTCGCGCGCTTGCGCCAGGTTGCGGAACCAGGCGAGCCAGAGCGCAGGATTGCTTGGCTGCGCGCGGCAGGCCGTGGCCAGCGAAGCGGAGAAATGCGCCCGGTTGCCGCCGGTCCATTCGAGCGTCGCGAGCGCCTTGTGGCCATCCATCCAGCCCGGATCGCGCGCCAATCCGGCATGGAGCTGCGCCCGGGCCTCATCCCGGCGATCCTCGGAGATCAACGCTAGGGCAAGGTTGCGGGCAATGTGCAAGTTAGCGGGATCGAGCTGCAACGCGTGCTCGAACAGGTCAGCGGCGCGGTCACCCAGTTCGTAACGGGTCTGCGCGTGCATGAAGGCAAGCGGGGCATTGGCCGGGAAATTGCCAGTAGCTTCGGTGAGCAGCGCGTCGGCCTCGACATAATGCTGCTGATGGCGCAGCGCAGCCACGCGGCCACGCAGTTCAGGCGGCGGATCAGCCACCGGCCTTGCAGTGCCGATCGATGAATTGCTGGTGGCTCGGCATGCGTCCGGCCTCGGCCGCCATCGCAGCGTGGAGCTTGCCCAGCCACGCCGCGCTATCCGCCGTGCGATAGGTCAGCACCGGGTCGGTCGCTTCGGGAATGTTGAACTGGCCGATGTGGACGGCGGTCCACGAGGCTGGCCCGAACAGGTCCGCATCCCTGGCGACCAGACGGCCAAAACGGCGGAAATGGTCGATCTTGAACTGAAGGCTGTCGGGGATCTCCATCGCCGCGCAATAGCGCCACAGCGGACTGTCGTCGCGCTGGGTCAGCTTGTAATGGAGGATCAGGAAATCGCGGATCCGCTCGGTCTCGTTCGCCGCCACCCGGTTAAACTCGGCGGTCACCAGCGGGTCGAAATCCCGCGTAGGGAAGAACGCGAGGATCTTGGCAATATTGGCTTGAATCAGATGCAGGCTGGTCGATTCGAGCGGCTCCATGAACCCGCTCGACAAGCCAACCGCAATCACGTTCTTGTTCCAGCTTTGCTTGCGCCGCCCGGTCACGAACCGCAGCGGGCGCGGATCGGCGAGCGCCTGGCCATCGAGGTTGGCGAGCAGGAATTCGGCCGCCTCGGTGTCGCTGATCTGCTGCGACGAATAGACATAGCCGTTGCCGGTGCGCTGCTGCAGCGGGATCCGCCATTGCCACCCGGCAGCGCGCGCGGTCGAGCGCGTATAGGGCGTGAAATCGGGGGTCGAGGCGCACGGCACCGCCATCGCCCGGTCGCACGGGAGCCAGTGCGTCCACTCCTCGTACCCGGTGTGCAAAGCGCCTTCGATCAGCAGGCCGCGAAAGCCCGAGCAGTCGATGAACAGGTCGGCGCTGTGGACCGCGCCGTTTTCCAGCGTGACGCTGGCAACGGAGCCATTCTCGCCATCGAGTTCGACTGAGGCGACCTTGCCTTCAACCCGCTTCACATGGCGCGCTTCGGAATACTTGCGCAGGAACGCGGCATAAAGCCCGGCGTCGAAGTGGTAGGCGTAGTCAAAAGTTGATAGCACGCTGCGCGGGTCTTGCGAGGGATAGTCGAACTTACCCGCCGCTGCCGCTTGCCAGGCCATGCAGACATCATCGAGGCTGCCGGAATTTCCGGCCTGGCGCGCGGCGACCCAGTGCTGGTGTATGTCCGAAATGTCATAGGGCCGGCCAAAGCTGCCGAACGGGTGGAAATAGCGATGGCCCAGCTTCGCCCAGTCGACGAACTGGATACCGAGCTTGAATGAGCCCTGCGTGGCCTTGACGAATTCGTTCTCGTCGATGCCCAGCGTGCGGTTGAACATACGGATCGTCGGGATCGTCGCTTCACCCACCCCGACCGTGCCGATCTCCTCGCTCTCGATCAGCGTAATGTCACAGCCGTGCTGCAGCGCGTTAGACAGCACCGCCGCAGTCATCCAACCAGCCGAGCCGCCGCCGACGATGACGATTTTGCGGATCTGGCGGTCACCGGTGTTCACATGCGATCCCTTCCGTGCTGCGCCACGTCTTGATCTCTAGCCCAGAGCAAGGCGGGGCGGAAGTTGCCTTCCGCCCCGCCCATTCTGCGACCCGGATATTCCCGGCTCCCGGTTTAGAAGCTGACCTTGACCGAAGCCTTGATCGAGCGGCCCTGCGCGCCGCCAGCGTTGATGTGAGTGGGGTCGGTAAAACCGGCCGCACCCTGCAGCGCAAAGGTGTTGAACAGGTTGTAGGCCTGCAGCCCCAGCTCGATATTCTTGACCGGGCTGAACTTGACGAAACCGCCGAACACCGCCGAACCCGGGTAAGTGTTGCCATCGCCGCCCTTGACGCTGGTCTGGCCGGTAACGCTGAGGCCAACCGACGCGGTATCCGCCACATCGTAGCTGATCAGGCCCGAATAGGTCAGGTCAGGGATGTTGGGCGAAGTCTTGTAAGCGGCGATCTGCGAGGCTGCGACCTTCGACTTGTCGTAGGTCGCGCTGAGCACCAGGTTGAACCCGCCGTTGCGGTAGGTGGTGAACAGTTCGACGCCGTAATCCTTGTACTTGCCCGAAATCACGCAAGTCGGGGTGTTGACCCCAAGGATGTTGAAGCAGTTGGTCGCCGAGATTTCCTGCGAGGAGATGCTGTACTTCGAATAGAACCCGGTCAGTTCGATCGTGTAACGGCCCCCGGCAATGTTGCCGCGGTTCTTGAGGCCAATTTCGTACTGGGTCACCGGTGCGCGGGCTGATGCGAGGCCAGAAGCATTCAGGCTGCCATCGGGCGCAAACCAGCTCGGGCTGGAGCGGGTCAGACGGTCGGCAACAAAGCGCGTACCGTGCGAGGCGCGGCCGAACAGCGACAGCGACGGTGTGGCCTTGAACAGGGCACCGATTGACCAGTTGGTCGCGCTTTCGTTGAAGCCAATGTTCTCCTTGGTGCCATCATAGGTGTAGTACGGGACCAGCGTGGTGACCTGCAGGCCGGTGCGCGGATCGGTCTGGACGACCGACTTGGTGCCGGTGACATTACCCGAACTGCCCTGCGCCCAGCCCGAACCCTGGAACAGTTCCTCGCGGATGCTGCCGTCAATGTTGAGCGGGCCCAGATCGACGTTGAGGTTGGCATAGGGGGCATTGATCACGAAGGTCGTGTCGAAGTTCTGGTTCCAGCCCTGATTGAACGACGACTGCCCGCTGACTGCCAGCAAGGTGCCGGTGCCATTGAGCCCGCTGACCAGATCGAGCTGCGCCGGGTTGGTACCGGTCGCTTCGACGGTCGAGCTGTTCGAGTGCCAGTTTTCGGCAATGCGCTGCGAATCGTAGAACCAGCCGAGCTTGAGGTCGAACTTCGGCCCGTCACCGTCGCTCTTGTAGCTGACCGCCAGATCGTTGGCGACGTGGTCCATGTGGTCCATGTTGGTATGAACCGACGCGCTGTTGGAAACATAAGCGCCAGTGAAGGCCTGGCCGGCCCTGGGGCCATTGGCGTAGATGAACGACTGACCCGCACCCAGCGCGCCAGCAGTAGCGCCGGCACCGTAAAACTGCACCGCGAAGGTGCCGCTCATGCGGGCAACCCGGGCATTGTCGTCAACCGTGATGCCGCCGCCGAATTCGTAATGGAACTGCAGCTGGGCATACTTCTGTTTGGTGCTGATCCCGTTGAGGTTCTGCGTCTGCAGCGTCTGGTTATCGGCGTTGAGGAACGGCACGCTATTGTTGAGGGTCGAATAGCCCGGCGCCTGATTGCGCAGGTCGCACAGCGGCGAGGGACCGATGTTCCCAACCTTGCCGCCGCTCAGCGTCGCGTTGCTGATGCAGCCGTTGTAGCTGGGTTCCTGGGTGTCCGAGACCTTGAACAGGAGCCGGACGAAACCGCGATTGTCAGCCAGTTCCTTGGTGATGTTGCCTTTGACGAGGTACGAATTGCTGACGTTGTAGCCAGCGTGCTCAACCCCGCGGCCAACGTCGAAGTAGCCGCCGACATTGAAGTACATCGAATCGTTCAGGCTCGACCCAAGGCGGAAGCTCGCCTTGGTGAAATCGTAATTCAAACCCTTTTCGAGCTCGACAAAGCCGCCTTCGTTACGGCCGGTGTAGCTGATGTGGTTGAGCACCGCGCCGATTGCCTGCGAAGCCAGCGTCGAGGCGGTGCCGCCGCGGATCGCTTCGACCCGTTCGGTCTGCGGATCAGGGTGGGTCCAGTAATCGTTGTTACCGAACTGGATATCGCCGAACAGCACGGTCGGCAGGCCGTCTTCCTGGACTTGAACGAATGGCGAACCGCCGGTCGGGGTGCGCAGTCCGCGCACGCCGATGTTCGAGTTACCGCCATCGCCCTGCGTACCAGCTACCTGGATGCCCGGGATCAGGCGATAGAGTTCCGCGGTGCTGGTCGCGTTGAAATGCTGGATGTCGGTGTCCGAGACCGAACTGATCGAAGCCGAAGTGTTGAGCTTGCTTTTGTCGCCGGCCGAGGCGGTCACCACGATCGTGTCGAGCGTATCGGCTTCGGTTTCATTGCTGGCGGCGGCTGGTGCAGCCGAGGTCTGCGCGAGCACCGGGGCGGCGGCGGCAAAGACGGCGATGGCTGCAAACGACGCACAGCTCTGCAAAATGGCTTTCTTCATTGATCCCCTCCAAAGGATTGGCGCTTGCCGTATACAAGTCGAGCCTCCAGATGGCAGATACAACAATCGATTGCAATACCCTTTTTCAATCGATTGTAGTCACCTGTTTCCGCCGCTAACATGCACTGATAACCCCTTGTGGGCAGTGATAAACCTGCTTATGTCATAATGGGTTCGCTAAAGTGTCGCCAATCGCAGGGCCACGTCCCGGCGAACAGCGATTGCTCAGGACCCGCCACCGGCCATGCCAGACACTTTGTCCACTCCCACCCGTATCCGCAATATCGCCGAACTCGCCCGGCTAGCTGGCGTTTCGACCGGTACGGTTTCGCGCGCGCTGGCGGACAAGTCGCTAGTCAACAAGGACACGCGCGAACGCATTCAGGCCCTGGCGCGCGAACATGGCTTTCGCCCCAACCAGATGGCGCGGCGGCTGCGGGTGCAGGAAACCAAGGTCATCGGCGTGGTCGTGCCGTTGGGTCACGAACAGCGCCAGCACTTGTCCGACCCTTTCTTCATGGCGATCCTTGGCCACCTCGCCGATACGCTGACCGAGAACGGATATGACATTATGCTCAGCCGCGTCATCCCCGATGCCGATGACTGGCTGGAACGCATCGTCGATTCAGGGATGCTCGATGGGGTGCTGCTGATCGGCCAGTCTAACCAGTTCGAAACGATCGAGCGGGTGGCGCAATGGTACCGGCCGATGGTCGTCTGGGGCAGCCATCGCCCCGGGCAGACCCATTGCACGGTCGGAGTGGACAATCGCCAGGGCGGCAGGCTGGCCGGTGAATGCCTGATCAAGGCCGGCCGGAAGCGGTTGGCCTTTCTTGGTGAAGCGATCGCGCCCGAATTGAAGGATCGCTACGACGGCCTGTGCGATGCGGCGGCGGCGGCCGGACTGCCCGCCCCGATCAAGCTCGATACGCACCTTGCTTCGGACGTGATGGCGGAAGACATCGCCGCGCACATTGAGCGCATTCATGCTGAAGTAGACGGGATTGTGTCCGCTTCAGACCTGATCGCCATGCACGCGGTGCGCGCGCTCGCCGATCGCGGCATACGCGTGCCGGAGGATATTTCAGTCACCGGGTTCGATGACCTGCCGCTGGCCGAACAGACCATCCCGCGCCTGACCACGATCAGCCAGAGCATCGCTGTCGGTGCCCGCGCGATGGTTCAGGCGCTGTTCGAACGCATCGCCGGTACTGACAGTGCTTCAGTTGAAATGGAGCCCAAGCTGATCCGCCGCGACACCGCCTGAGCGGTTCAAGCGGCTGCAGGCTCCACCGCGCAGACCAGCGCATAGCTCGATCCAGCCAGCCGGTGCTGGACTGAAAGCGCGGCGCAGCCATCGTCGGCCAGCAGTTCAAGGCTGCCGCAATCGAGCCACAGGGCGATCTCTGCCGTGGTCTGCAGCTCCATCGACTGGACCGCATCAAGGCCAGGCAATGACGGATCACGGCGGGAGACCAGAAGCTGCGCGCCGCGCAGTTCGATCTCCAGTGACCGGCCCTCGCTGTCGGCAATTGCGAGGCGGAAATCGCGATCTCCGGGCAATTCCAGCTTCGTTGCGGCGGGCACGGTGGAGCCTTGCAGGTCGGCCGGCGGCACCCCGGCAATGGCCTGTGCTGCGATCTCCTGCCGCAGGGTATAAGCCCCATCGTTGCGCTTGAGCGATAACCGTCGCGGCACGCTTATCGCGCCGCGCCAGCCCTGCAACGGCAATTGGCCTTGATAGGCATGGTTGCCCAGCCAGCCGATCCACAGCGGCCTGTCTTCAGCATCGCGCGGTTCATGCCAGGCGATCGCGGCGTAGAAATCGGTTCCCATGTCGAGCGCCGCCCAGCCCTGCGGATCGGGCGCGAACCGCGTTCCGTCGAAACCGCCCGTGCGGTACAGAGCGCCCGAACCCGGTGCCCCGCGCAGCACATCGACCTTGAACATCCAGCGCCGCCCGCCGCCATCGACCGGCAACTCGATCAGCAGCGGGCATTCCCACACTTCACCCGCCGCGCCTTCGCCCGGGATGTCGGACAGGTGCTGCCACTGCTTGAGGTCGGCCGAACCATAGATCGCCGCACAATTCCGGTCCGACAACACGATAACCATAATCCAGCGGCGGCTTGGCGCGTGCCAGAATACGTTGGGATCGCGAAAGTCAGCCAGGTCTGCGTCAAGCACCGGATTGCCGGCATATTTGTGCCATGTGCGTCCATGGTCATTGCTCCAGGCGATGCTTTGCGACTGGCGCTGCGGACCATCGGAAGCACTGGTGTAGATCGCGACCATCGCATCGGTGCCAAAGCCTGCGGTGTTGTTGTGATCGATGACCGCAGAGCCCGAGAAGATCATGCCCAGCTCGTCGCCAGTCAACGCGGGCGGCAGCTCGTCCCAATGGGCCAGATCGCGGCTTACCGCGTGGCCCCAGCTCATGTTGCCCCAGTGCTCCCCATCCGGGTTGTACTGATAAAACAGGTGCCATTCCCCGTTCCAGTGAACGAGGCCGTTGGGATCGCTCAGCCAGTTGGCCGCGGCGGCATAGTGATATTGCGGGCGCACGAATGCTCCTGGATCAAGCGATGGTTACGTGGTCGCCGTCGAATTCGAGTGCGAAAACCGGCGCGGGCGTGCCGCCAAACTGGCTGCGCAGCAGGTCTGGATGGTCATCGAAGCTGCGCCCCTGCATGCCCCAGTGGTCGATGAAGCTCCACACCTGGCTTTCACCGGTGACCCACCAGCTATAGCCCTGGGTCGGTTCGCTCGCCGGGTTGCCCGCGACCAGGCCGGATCCGTTGACCGGGCGATAAGGCCCGCCGAGATTGTCGGCGACCATCGCGTAAAGGCCGTTGGGACCATTGATTCCGCCCGGCGCAAAGGTGCGGCGCTGGGTCGACCAGAACAGGTAATAGTGCCCGCCGCGCACGACCACGTGGGGGCGTTCAAGCTCGTTGTTGACCCCAACCGCCTCGATCAGCGGATCGCCCAGTTGCCAGACGCCGGATCCGTCGAGCGAGGCAAGGCCGACGACACCGTTGTAGTCGTGCTCGCTCCACCCGGCGCTGGCGGTGAACAGGATGTGGCGTTCGCCCGTGGCGGGATCGCGGAACCAGGCAGGATCGCGGAACGCCTTGATCATCCCCGGCCGGCCATCGGCTTCGGCGGCGATGACATAGCGCTGGCCATCGGCGCGAACCACTTCGGCCGGCTCGCGCCATTCACCCGGCCCGTATTTGCCGACCACGCCTTCTACAGCGAACAGCCGCTGTTCAAAGCTGTGTCCGGCGCCGTACCGCCCGGCGGCGGTGAAGAACAGGGTCACGGTCACCAGATCGTCGTGCAGCACTGCCGACCCGGCCCATTCGCGCGTGCCCGGGCTCAACTCGCGCGGCAAGGCATCGCCGTGATCCCGCCAACCCTCGGCCCCCAGCGAGGCGAGCCTGATCCGGGCCGCATCATGGCGCTGGCCCGGATCGGGAAAGCACGGTGCGCTGAGGAAGAACCAGTACTCGCGTCCGTCGATCTTGGCGGTGTCGCCATTTTCGTGAGCCAGCGGCCAGCTGTCCCACAGGTCGATCCCCGCGAAGATCGGGCGCGCATCATCGGGCCCGATCAGCGCAATTTCGGCGCCGGCAATCGCTGCTGGACGCCACGGCGTCACTGTCTTCGGCGCAAGATTGGCCGCTACTTCACTCACCTGGAATTGCCCCTTTGGTCATTCTTAACGTCATCAGGCGAGTGCAAGTTCCGGTGCGGTCGCAGCAGCGCGGCCCTCGCGCACCCACAGCACGAAGAGTGCAGCGACAATCAGGCAGACGCCGCATACCGTGAGCATATTGCGCGGATCATTGCCCAGCAGGTTCGCATAGATTCCGAAGCCGATGTTGATGATTCCAAGGTTGAGCGTGCTCATCAAGACTGCAAACAGCAGCATCGGGAGCACGATCATCATGTTGAAAATCCCCATGTAAACCCCGGTCCGGGCCGGCGGGATCGAGTTGGTGAGGATTGCATAAGGGTTGCCCATGATGCTCCCCCAGGCGAGTCCGACACCGATCGCAGGGAGAAACAACAGCGCGGTGCTGGTGATGTGCGGCAACACCAACATGCCCAGTCCACCCGCAGCAAGACACGCGGCGTGAAGCGGCCCTGGTCCCGCGCGGCGCACCAGCGGGACCATCAGAAACGCCGAGACGAATGCGATGAAGTTATAAAACGCCGCAACCAGTCCGTTGGTCAGCACCGCGGAATGAAACGCCGAACTGTTCGCTTCCGATGTGTGATACACCGAACGCCCGATCGAATAGACTGCGTAAGTCCAGTATCCCGACATCCCGAACCACTGGAACAGGCTCATCAGCCCCAGCTTGCGCATCGCCAGTGGCATATCGCGAATGGCGCTCCAGATTTCTGACAGTGTGGCGGCGGCGCCCTTGGGCTGAGCCTCGACGTGGCTGCGCTCGGCAGCAGTCAGCGGCAGTTCCGGAACGCGCAGTATCGACCAGACAATGGTGCTCAGCGACAGCACTGCGCCAACCCAGAACACGATCCGCACGGTATAGGGGATATTATGGCTGTCGACCCAGTCCTGGTTCATGCCGAGCCCGACCAGCAAGGCTGGCGTTGCGAAGGCAAACATTTGCGCAAGGCCAGTGAATGCGCTCTGGGTCAGGAATCCGGTCTGGCGCTGGTCCGGGTTGAGCCGGTCAGAGACATAGGCGCGGTATGGCTCCATCGTGATGTTGTTGCCCGCATCGAGCACCCACAGCAGCGAAACCGCCATCCCGATCGAGGCCGCAAGCGGCATTGCGAACAGCCCGATGCAGCACAGGATCGCGCCAAGCATGAAATATGGCGTGCGCCGCCCCCATTTGCCGCCGGTCTTGTCGCTCATCGCTCCGATGATCGGCTGAATAATCAGCCCGGTCAGCGGCCCGGCGAGTGAGAGAATCGGCAACTGCGCTTCGCTTGCGCCGAGATAGGAATAGATCGGCCCCATATTACCCTGCTGCAGCCCGAAGCTGAATTGCAGCCCCAGGAACCCGAGATTCATCTCAAGTATGCGCAGCAATGACAGACGTGGCCGCTGGTTTTCCATGGTCTCTCCCGGTGCCGCTTTGGGCATCACATGCGCCTCATTGCACAGGTTTGCGCCGAGAACAACAATCGATTGCAGCGATCAGACTGAGGCGTTGTCCAAAGCTGCCTGCAAGGCCAGCACGGCAAAGGTCGCCAGCCAATGCTCGCCCATGTAATCGCCTGAGATATGCGGCATGGCTGCGGCCAGGTGGTCCTCCGCTGCAGCCCTCGCCCGGGCCTGAACCGGATGGGCAATCGGCAGCGCTGCGGCGATCTCGCGCCAGCACCATGCCCGGCTCAGGTTCAGGCCATCGAGATGCGCGATCTTGCCGTCGCTGCGGTCCGAAACCGAGGCAGGGGTGAACAGCGTGCGCGGCTCACTGCTTGCACAGGCGGGCAGGAACGCATCGAACCATTCGGCGAAGCCCGCGCCAAGCACCCGGCTCATCAGCAAGGCCTCGCACAGCGCGGGCGAGAGGAATTCATCGCCGCCCGGCTCCCATGCCTGACAGCCGCGATCGTTAGCGTACCAGTCCGCCGCGCGGCTTTCGATCAAGACGGCCAACCCGGCGTCGTGCTGCCGAGCCCAAGCGAGCGCGAGCACCAGGGCGAAGGCCGAATTGAAGTGCGTGCCGGTCCGGATCGGATAGGTCTGCAGCGGCAGGAACGCCTTGAACCGCGCGACAAATGCTGCAGCAAAGCCATTTCCATGCTGCGCCCATGCTGCATCATGCTGCACCATCTCGCCGTGCAGCATAAGCGCCCACGCCCAGCCGTAAGGCCGCTCGAATCCGCGTGCCGACGGCCGGGCGAGGTAGGCCGTTTCGGCGGCGAAATTGGCCTCGGTCAGCATCTGTGCAGCCTGCGCCCTCACCAACTCCGCATCAGGCAAATCCGGATAAAGCCGCGCCAGTTGCAGCACCTGCCACCACCCATGCACGCAGCTGTGCCAATCGAAACTGCCGTGGAAGATCGGGTGCAGCGCGCTTGGGGTCTGCGCATCCTGCGGCCCATCGAGCACATGGTCGAGCTTGTACGGATATTCGCGGCCGAGGTGGCCAAGGGTCAGCGCCATGAACCGCGCGGCGGTTGCGGCGTCGAGCCCGGTCACCGGAATGCCGCCCAGTAGATCAGCGCAATGTTGAAGGCGAGCAGCGGCAGCCCGGTCGGCACTTGCATCTTGACCACGGCATTGCGGTCCTTGAGCTCAAGCAGCGCAGCGGGGACGATGTTGAAGTTCGCTGCCATCGGCGTCATCAAGGTGCCGCAGAACCCCGCGAGCATGCCGACTGCCGCGATTACCGCAGGGTCGCCATGGTAATGTTGGATCAGCAGCGGAAAACCGATCGCGGCGGCCATCACCGGGAAGGCGGCGAAGGCGTTGCCCATGATCATCGTGAACAGCGCCATGCCCAGACCGTAAGCCAGCACCGCAGCGAACAACGAGCCGCCGGGTATCACCTCCGAAGCCAAGGCGCCGACCACTTTGCCGACCCCGGCTAGCGCGAAGATCAGGCCCAGGCTCGCCAGCATCTGCGGCAAGATTGCCGCCCAGCCGAGCGCATCGAGCAGCCGCTGCCCCTCCTGCAGTCCGGCAAGCGGCCGTTCGCGCAGCACGGCAAGGCCAATGCCGAAGGCGAGCAGCGCGCCGAGTGCCAGGCTGACCAGTGTGACCTGCTTGGGATCGACCAGCCACGGCACCGCGCGGAACAGCAGTGTGCCGATCAGCGCGGTAGCCGGAATCACCAGCGCCAGCGCGAACAGCCGGTTGCCGTGGCGCGTGGCGCGCTCCTGCCGCTCCGCCTCCGGGGCGCTAGCAGATGCCGGGCCGAGCCTGCCGATCGCGACCACGCCGACCAGCCCGATCACCAGCACGCCGTTGCCCAGATCGCCCAGCCGGTCCCCCGCCAGCATCGACAGCGCGAGCAATGCCCAGAACGCGGCGTTGACCCAGTGCCGTGGCTTGGACCCGTCAAACGCCGCCAGCAGTGCGCTCGCCGCGAAGACCAGCCCGGCCACGGTATAAACGAACGGAAGGGCGATCATCGCCGCACCTTCCCGAACCGCCACAGTCGCAACGCGTGGATCGCAAAGGCAGCAAAGGCCGTGGGGATCGCCCAGACCGATAGCTCGAACGGGGTCAGTACGATGCCCTGCTGCTCGAGAAAGCCCTTCATCAGCAGGATCGAGCCGATCGCGATGAAGATATCTTCGCCAAAGAACAGCCCGACATTGTCGGTTGCAGCCGCCATGGCCTTGACCCGGTCGGCCTCCGCCTCGTTTCGCGGATCGGCAGCGGCGAGCGCCATCGGGGCGAGGAGCGGCCGGACGGTCTGGGCTTGGCCGGCAATCGTGGTCAGCCCCAGCGCCGAGATGATCTGGCGGAGCAGCAGGTAGCCGGTCAGCAGGCGCGGCAAAGTTGCGCCTTTCATGCCCGCAATCAGCGCTCGCGCCCGCTCTTGCAGCCCGTGCCGTTCGAGCAGGCCGATGACCGGCAGCACCAGCCAGATCGCAGTAACATAACGGGTGTCGTTGAACGCCTTGCCGAAGGCGGCGATCAGCGCGAGCGGATCAAGCCCGGCGGCGAGCCCGCTGGAAGCAGCAGCGAGTAGCACGACCAGCAGCGGGTAACCCGCAAGGCGAAGCCCGCGACCATCACCGCGATGCCGGACAGCACCCACAAGTTCATGGGCATCCGTATCCTCCCCCGCCCGGCGTTTCGATGACCATGACATCGCCGGTGCCGACTGTCACGCTGGCGGTCGCGGGGAGAACCTCAACCTCGCCTGAGTTTCGTTCGACGCGGTTGATTCCGGGCAAGGCATCGCCGCCGCCCGCCAGTCCGAACGGCGCGGTCCTGCGGCGATTGGCGAGGATCCCCGCCTGCATCGGTTCCAAAAACCGCACGCGCCGCACCGCCCCGTGGCCGCCGCGCCATTCGCCGCTTCCGCCCGAGCCATGGCGGATGGCAAAGCTTTCCAGCAGCACCGGAAAACGCGTCTCCAGGATCTCGGGATCGGTCAGGCGGCTGTTGGTCATATGCGTCTGCACAGCCGAAGCCCCGGCAAACCCTCGCCCTGCACCCGCCCCGCCTGCAATCGTCTCGTAATACTGGTAGCGGCCCGTGCCGAAGGTGAAGTTGTTCATCGTGCCCTGGCTCGCGGCGAGCGCGCCAAAGGCGCCGAACAGCGCGTCGGTAACAGCTTGGCTGGTTTCGACATTCCCGGCGACCACTGCGGCGGGATAGGCTGGGCGGAGCATGCAACCTTCGGGCACGATCAGTGTCACCGGGGCGAGGCAGCCCTCGTTCATCGGGATCGGCTCGTCGATCATGGTGCGCAGGACGTACATTGTCGCGGCGCGCACGACCGAGAACGGGGCGTTGAAATTGTCCGGAAGTTGCGCGCTGGTTCCAGTGAAATCGACCGTCACGTGCCGCGCCGCCCGGTCGATCCGCACCGCCACCGCTATCACCGCGCCGCTATCCATCTCGAGCTGGAATGCACCGTCTTCGAGCCGCGAGACCAGCCGCCGCACCGCTTCTTCGGCGTTGGCATGGACGTGATCCATATAGGCGATCACCACCGCGCGCCCATGCTCGGTGCAGGCTCCGTCAAGCCCTGCCGCACCGCGCGCGCAGGCGGCAACCTGCGCGGCAAGGTCAGCCATGTTCTGATCGATGTTACGCGCCGGATGCTCGCCTGAGCCAAGCAGGGTCCGCATATCAGCGTCGAGAAAGCACCCCTCGTCGACCAGCAGCATATTCTCGATCAGCACGCCTTCATCGAGGATCGACGTGCTGCCCGGCGGCATCGATCCCGGCGCGATCCCGCCGACATCGGCATGATGCCCGCGTGCCGCGACGTAGAAGCTGGGTCTGTCCACATCCTCAGCCACGAACACCGGCATGATCACCGTGATATCCGGCAGGTGCGTACCGCCAGCGTAAGGCGCGTTGAGGACATAGGCATCGCCGTGCCTGATCCCGCGACCATCGCGGCCATCGCCACGCGCGCGCAGCACTGCGGCAACGCTTTCGCCCATCGAACCGAGGTGCACCGGCATGTGCGGCGCATTCGCGACGAGGCGGCCCGCCGCATCGAACACCGCACACGAGAAATCGAGCCGTTCGCGGATGTTCACCGAACTCGCGGTGCGCGCAAGGACCAGTCCCATCTCCTCGGCGATCGCCATGAACAGCCCGTTGAAAACCTCGAGCCGGATCGGATCGGCGCTGGTTTCGCCCGCCATTGCCCGGCGCGGCACCGCGCGGGTCAAATGCAAGGTCCCGTCTGGATCGACCAGCGCCTGCCAGCCGGGTTCGACCACCGTGGTCGCCAGCGGATCGACGATGATCACCGGCCCTGCAGCACGGAACCCGGCGGCAAGCGCCTCGCGTCGGTAAAGCGGAACTTCGCACGCCGCGCCGTCCATCCAGCAATACTGCTCCGCGATCGGCGCACCGCTGCGCGCCGGGAGCGGCCAGGCAAGTTGCTGCACTTCTGCCCCGGCTGCAAGGACCTCAACCCGGATGCGGTCAATCACCAGTGGCCCGGCGGCATCGAAGCCGAATTCGGCGCGGTGACGGTAGGCGAATTCACGGGTGAGCTCAGCCGCCGCAGCGGGCGCCAGCTCAATCGTCGCGTCCGATCCTTCGCGGCGCACGAACAGCCCCACCTCGACGCGGTCGGGCGCGGCGCCAAGTTGGCTGGTGGCCGCGCGTTGGAGATCGTCACGGAGCGCCTCAATCGCGGTTTCGACCCCGGGCACGACCTGCAAACCAAGGCTCCCTTCACGCACCACCGCTTCCCGCGCGAGACCCATGCCATATGCCGAGAGCACTCCGGCGAGCGGATGGACCAGCACGGTCTCGATCCTCAAGGCATCGGCGACCAGGCAGGCGTGTTGCCCGCCCGCTCCGCCAAAGCACGCGAGCGCCGCCGCAGTCACGTCATGCCCGCGCGCGACCGAGACCTGCCGGATTGCGTTGGCCATATTGTGGACGGCGATCTGCACGAAGCCTTCCGCCAGCGCTTGGGGCACGATCGCCTGACCGGTCTCCACCGCAACCTGCGCGGCAAGCTCAGCGAACTTTGCCGCGACGATCTCCGCATCGATCGGCTGATCGCCGCCGGGCCCGAAGACGTGGGGAAATTCATCAGGTACGAGCTTGCCGAGCAACACGTTGCAATCGGTCAGCGTCAGCGGCCCGCCATGGCGATAGCACGCCGGGCCCGGCACCGCCCCCGCGCTCTCTGGGCCGACCACCAGCCGCCCGGCATCGAACCGGCAGATCGACCCGCCGCCCGCCGCAACAGTATGGATGCGCAGCATCGGCGCGCGGATCCGCACGCCCGCAAGGCGCGTTTCGCTGTCGCGCTCAAAGCTGCCGGCATAGTGGCTGACATCGGTCGAGGTGCCGCCCATGTCGAACCCGATTACCCGGCTCGCGCCCGACATTTCGGCAGTGCGGGCCATGCCGACGATGCCGCCCGCCGGGCCGGAAAGCGTCGCATCCTTGCCGTGAAAGTGCTGGCCGTCGATCAGACCGCCCGAACTTTGCATGAACAGCGGCGTGCTGCCCGCCCCCAGCGCAGCGCTGAACTGGTCCACATAATGGCGCAGCACCGGCGAAAGATAAGCATCGACCAAGGTGGTATCGCCGCGCGCGATCAGTTTGATCGACGGGGCCAGCTCGTGGCTCACCGACACTTGGGTAAAGCCCGCCGCGCGCGCCAGTTCGGCCAGCCGCGCCTCGTGCGCTGTAAAGCGCCAGCCGTGCATCAGCACGATTGCGACCGAGCGCAATCCCGCAGCATAGGCTTCTGCCAGACCTGCGCTGGCCTGCCCCTCGTCAAGCGGGCGCAGCACCGTGCCGTCAGCCATGATCCGCTCGTCCACTTCAAGCACCCGCGCATGCGGCGGATGCGGCAGCACGATTTCGCGCACGAACAGCTCCGGCCGCTCCTGCGTGCCGATGATCAAAGCATCGCCGAAGCCGCGCGTGATCGCCAGCAAGCTGGGCGCCCCTTTGCGCTCGAGCAGGGCGTTGGTAGCAACGGTGGTTCCCATCCTCACTTCGCACGGCGGCAGCGGGCCAGAGAGGCAGCCGGTCAGCTGGCGGATCGCCGCAATGGCGGCGTCCTCATGCCGCGCCGGGTCTTCGGAGAGCAGCTTGGCGGTGTGCACCGCGCCATCGGGCGAGCGCGCGACCACGTCGGTAAATGTGCCGCCGCGGTCGATCCAGAACTGCCAGGGCGCACTTGCCGTCATCGCGGCACTATCACCGATTGGACAGCGCCGCGCTAGGAGGCATCTTCGGGGGTGATGATGATCACCACGCGGCGGTTCTGCGACCGGCCCTCGGCCGTCAGGTTGTCAGCAATGGGCTGCCCTTCGCCCTTGCCCGAGGTGCGCAGGCCAGCGGCCACCATCCCGGTTTGGACCAGCACTGCCTTCACAGCATCGGCCCGCCGCAACGACAGATCCTTGTTGTGCTGGGCAGTTCCGGTCGAATCGGTGTGCCCCTCGATCGCCGCACCATGGATGCCGACCTGGCCGAACACCTCGGTCAGGTGCGTGAGGCTAGCCTGCGCGCTACCCGCAATAGTGCTGCTGTCGATATCGAACAGCAGACGCTCATTGAGGCCAAGCTCGTAATTCTCGCCAACTGGCTTGAAGTCGAGCGCGGTGAGCGCCGCTTCCTGCTGCGCGGTGAAGCGATGCGCGGTGCGCGGTACGGTCTGGCATGCCGCCAGAACCACGAATGCCAGGACTGCCAAACGTTTAAACATCGTTGGACGCGCCTCCTTGGTTGTTGGGGCGGTCCCGCCGCGACCGCTTGTCGACGTACATTGCCTGATCGGCGTGATTGACCAGTGTCTCGGTGGTTGCGCCATCAGCGGGATAAATAGCCATGCCGACGCTGAGCGTGGCGATCTGCCACAGCCCGCTGGGCAGGCGAATGGGCGCAATCATCGCCTTGCGGATGCGGCTGACGACGATGTCTGCGTGCACCCGGCCGGGTTGCGGGGCGAGCAGCACGGCAAATTCATCGCCGCCCAACCGGAAGGCGATATCGACATCGCGGATTGCGCCGCGCATCCTTTCACCCACCGCAATCAACATGGCATCGCCCGACGTATGCCCGTGCTCGTCGTTGATGGCCTTGAACTGGTCGATATCGAAGAACAGCAGCACGAACGGCGTCCCGGTGCGCTCGGCCTTGGCGATTGCCCCCGCCAGCGCGAGTTCGAAATACTCGCGATTGCCCAGGCCGGTCAGGCTGTCATGCGTGGCGCGGCGGTGGAGCTCGGCATTCTCGGACGTCAGACCCGCGTGCCACCCCTGCAGCTCAGCCAGCAGCGCGTTGAAGTCTTGTCCGAACCGATCGATTTCGGCGATGCCAGATGACGGAATGCGCTTTTCAAAAGCACGTTCGGTGCGCACCGAGTGGGCAACCTCAGCAACGAATTCGAGCGGCTCGATGATATCCCGCCGCAGCCGTCCGGCTAAAATCCGCGTGGCCAGGACGGCGACGCCGATGCAGGCCAGCGCAATCACCAAGGCGGCCAGGATGTAGCGGAGCATATCGGCCGAATTGCCGATGATGCGCACCCGCGCCACCAGCGTTTCGCCATGATAAACTGGAACAACTGTCGGCTCGGGCCAGATCAGAGCGTTGCCGCCATCGATCAGCCAATCGGGCCAAGCCCCGCCCTGCCCCACCCAACTCGCCATCGTCCGGCCCTGCGGATCGACCACGTCGACCGCGCGCACGCCGGGCACGGCACCCACCTGACGCAAGCCATCGCTGATCGCCTGCCGGTCCTGGAACGCGATCGCCGGTTCGATCGTGTAGGCTACGCTGTGTGCGACCAGCGTCAGGTTGCGCTGGGCGTAGCCGCGCATCACAATCACTCCGCTCACCGTCAGCCCGGCAGCCGCTAGAATTACCGCGAACACGATCAGCCGCAAATGCACCTCGGCCAGCAGATCGCGCAGGGTCTGGGGCGGCGGCGGGCTGATTTCGGCCATGCTCAATACCTAACCTTGGCGATGCGCAGCACCCGCGGATCAATCCTGAGGCCCGAGCGCGAGACCGCGTCGATGTTGAGCCGAAAGCTTAGTGACTGGGGCTGGTAATCGAGCGCGAACATCGCTTCGCTGGCATTGACCGGATCGGCTTCGGCGATTGTCAAAACGCCTTTGCCGCGGGTTGCTGCGGTAAGGTGCCGCTGCGCCGCGACCGGGATCGATCCGATATAAACAATGTCGCAGCCGCCCAGCGCGCTGCCCTGCGCGGCCACGTTGCTGCGCTGCACTTCCTGCCCTGCCGCAGTCCGCCAGCTGCCAATCTGCGAGGCATGCCGCGCATCCCCCGCGACGCAGAAGGTCAGCAGGCCCTTTTTCTGCGGCCAGCGCGTGTAATCGACGATCGCCTTGACTGTGCGCGCAACCGCCCCGGCAAACGGATCCCCGCCGGAAATGCCAGCGCCAAGCGGCATATCGGCAGCACCGAGAAGTGGTATGCTTGAAACCAGGGCAACGGGGCCTAAGATGCGGAAAATGTTGTTCATGCCTGCGACAACCCGGCCATAGCCAAGTCACGCAAAACTGCAATTCCCGATCTATGGCCAATCCCCTGCTGCCGCGTGCGAGAGATTGGTTTCTGTTGCAACCAGTGTTAAACGCGCTGCCATGCAAGCTGCCATTGATCGCACCGCCCTCCGCCTCGCTTACCGGTTGGAGGAGGAAGCCTGCATTGCCGAACGCCTGACCCAGGCGGCGCCCGCCAGCGCGGTCCATCTCGAGGCCAGCCGGATCGCCGCGTCGCTGGTCGAAGGGGCCCGGGCGCGCAAGGCCTCCGGGCTTGATGCATTCCTGCAGACTTACGGGCTCGGCACCGATGAGGGCATTGCGCTGATGTGCCTGGCGGAAGCATTGCTGCGCGTGCCCGATGCCGCCACCGCCGACGCGCTGATCCACGATAAGCTGGGCCATATCGACTGGGCCGATCATGTTGGCGAAAGTTCAAGCACCTTCGTCAACGCCGCGACCTTTTCACTGATGTTGACCGGATCGGTGCTGCAGCAGCGGCGCGCGGACAACGCGGGCCTTGGCGCTTCGCTCAAGCGCGCGGTCGGGCGGCTGGGCGAGCCAGTGATCCGCCAGGCGACCTTGCAGGCGATGAAGATCCTGGGCGGGCAATTCGTGTTCGGACGGACCATCCAGGAAGCGCTGGACCGTGCTGCGCCCGAGCGCAAACAGGGGCTCACGCACAGCTTCGACATGCTCGGCGAAGCGGCGATGACCTTTGCCGATGCGGAGCGTTATCGCCGGTCCTATTCCGACGCTCTGGCCGCGATTGCGGCAGAAGCAGGCGAAGGGATCGTCCGCTCGCCGGGAATTTCAGTCAAGCTCTCGGCGCTCTATCCGCGTTACGATTTCCTCCATGCGGGTGCCGCCAAGGCGGCGCTGGTGCCGATGCTCAAAGAGCTCGCCGCGCAGGCCCGCGATGCCGACATCCACTTCACCATCGACGCCGAGGAAGCCGAGCGTCTCGAATTGTCGATGGACATCATCGAGGCGCTGGCCAGCGAAGACGCGCTGTTTGCAGGCGGCTGGCAGGGCTTCGGCCTGGCGCTGCAGGCCTATTCGAAGCGCGCGGTGCCGCTGACCGATTGGGTCATTGCACTGGCGCGGCGGACCAATCGCAAGATCATGGTCCGGCTGGTCAAGGGCGCTTACTGGGACAGCGAGATCAAGCTCAGCCAGGTGGGCGGGCACGCGGACTACCCGGTGTTCACCCGCAAGGTCGCAACCGACGTCTCCTACCTCGCTTGCGCGGCCAAGCTGCTCGCTGCGCCCGACGCAGTCTATCCGGCTTTCGCCACGCATAACGCCTACTCGATCGGCGCGATCAAGGCCCTGGCGGAAAACGCTGCGTTCGAATTCCAGCGCCTCCACGGCATGGGCGAGGACGTTTACGAGGAACTCGCCCGGATCGAAGCCGACGCAGGCCAGCCTCGAACACCGGTTAGGATCTACGCGCCGGTCGGCGGGCACAAGGACCTCCTCGCCTACCTCGTCCGGCGACTACTAGAGAACGGAGCGAACTCGTCGTTCGTCAACCGCATGGCCGATGCCGAAGTGCCGGTGGCCGAACTGGTCGGCGATCCGGCTGTGGAGCTGGCAGGGTTGGCGCCGAGGCGCAATCCATCGATCCCGCTGCCGTCAGAAATCTTCCCCGGACGAATCAACAGCGCTGGCGTCGACCTTGCCGATCCTCTCGTGCGTGAACCGCTTCTCGCCAAACTCGATGAAATGGCCAGAGACGACGACTGGGACGCAACACCGACTGCTCAGCATAAAGGCGGCGCGGCAGCTGTGGCAATTACGTCGCCTTACAACGGCAACAAAATCGGCATCGTCCGCGCGGCCAATGCGGCGGAAGTGGACGAGATGATCGCCCGCGCTGCCGCGTTCCAGCCCGAATGGGACGGACTTGGTGGCGATGTTCGTGCCATGTTTCTTGATGAGGTTGCCAATCTATACGAAGCGCACACGGCAGAATTCCTCTCTCTCTGCATGCGCGAGGCGGGCAAGTCATTGGTCGATGCCGTACTGGAGGTGCGCGAGGCGGTCGATTTCCTTCGCTACTATGCATTCGAGGCGTACAAGCATTTCACTGAGGATATTGCTCTCCCAGGCCCGACTGGCGAAAGCAACCGCCTGCGCCTTGCCGGACGCGGGGTGTTCGTCGCGATCAGTCCGTGGAATTTCCCGCTGGCGATCTTCACCGGGCTGATCGCGGGGCCGCTCGCGGCGGGCAACACCGTGATCGCCAAGCCTGCCGAACAAACTCCGCTGATCGCCGACCTCGCGATCCGGCTGTTCCACGAAGTCATCTCGGACGGTGTGGTCCAGCTGGCACCCGGCGACGGTAAGGTCGGCGCGATGCTGACCTGCGATCCGCGCATCGCCGGGGTCGCCTTCACCGGCTCGACCGAAACCGCGCGTGCGATAAACCGCGCGATGGCCGGGCGCGACGGGCCGCTTGGCATCCTCGTCGCTGAAACCGGCGGACAGAACGCGATGATAGTCGATA
>JANYEY010000072.1 GCA_025359685.1 Sphingomonadaceae bacterium
GGCTGGCCGACCGGGCGCTATTCGCCATCATCGAGGCGGGCACCGTCAAGCAGTCGGTCGGCGCGGGCGGATTCGGCCTTCTGGCGGGCGCGTTCGGCTTTGCTCTGCCCGAATTTGGCGCGGTTGGCGGCGCCACTGGCCATTGCCGCGGCGCGCGCCTTGGCTTTCCGCACAAGCCGGAGGTTGATAACTTCGGCCACGGATCAGGCTGCTCCTGGATAGCTGATTTCCAGGACTTCCCATTCCTTCTGGCCGCCGGGCAGGACCACGCGGCGCAGATCGCCCACCGCCGCGCCGCGCAGGGCGCGCGCCATCGGGGCGTTCCAGCCGATCAAGCCCTGGCTCGCGTCTTGCTCGTCGTCACCGACCAAAGTCACATTGCGGTGGTTGTCGTCCTCATCGGCAATCGTAACGGTCGCACCGAACCAGGCCTTGCTGCGGTCTTCCTGCCGCGCAGGATCGATCACCCGGCATGCTTTCATGCGCCGCGCGAGGTGCGCGAGCTCGCGGTCGATCTCGCGCATGCGCTTGCGGCCATAGATGTAGTCGCCGTTTTCGCTGCGGTCGCCGTTGCCTGCGGCCCAGCTGACGATTGCGCAGATTTCGGGCCGTTCGGTGCCGAGCAAGTGATCGTAGCGGGCGCGCAGTTTGGCCATGCCTGCAGGCGTGATCGGCGGGCCGTCAAGCTTCATCCAGGATAACGCTTGCCCAGGAAATGGCTGAGCGGGTTGGGGCCCTTGTAGCTGGCACGGCCCGGGTTCATCGCCTCGTAAACCACGGCATTTTCCAGCACCCGCTGTACGTAATTGCGGGTTTCGGGGATCGGAATCTTCTCGACCCATTCCACCCAATCGATCGATCCATTGCGCGGATCGCCATTGAGCCGCAGCCACTTGTTCACGTTACCTGCACCGGCGTTGTAGGCGGCGACGGCGAGTGGGTAGCTGCCGCCGAAATAGTCCATCATCCGCCCGTAATAGCCGCCCCCAAGCGTCAAGTTATAGCCCGCATCCACGGTCAGCGCCTGCGCATCGTAAGCCAGACCAAGCTTGCCGGCCTGCTCGCGCGCGGTGCCGGGCATCAGCTGCATCAGCCCGCGCGCGCCGGCATGGCTGATCGCGTTCATCGCGAACTGGCTTTCCTGGCGGCTGATCGCGTGGACCATCGTCCAGTCGCTGCCTTGCGGTGCGGGGATCAGCGGGAAGGCAATGCGCTGGAAATTGCCCAGCCCGTCGCCCTGCGCCGATTGACCGAGGATTACGCCGAGATCGCGGCGGCCCAGTTCGCGGGCAAGATCGGCCACCAGCACGTGCTCGGCCTCGGTCTCCGCCTGATCGCTGATCTCGCGGAAAAAGCGCACCGCGGTCGGCCAGTCGCTCTCGCGCGCCACTTCTCGCACTGCCTGGGTGATCGGGCGGGCGTTGAAGGCGGCGCGCTCAGCTGCGGTCGGTGCCATCCCCGGCGCGCCGTTGAATGGTGGTAGTGGCAGGCCGAGCCGTTCGAGCGCTAGCATGCCATAATACTGGTCAGCATATTGCGCGGCGAGCTGGAAATACCGAGCCGCTTCGCTTTGATCGCCCGCCTGCGCCGAGGCACGGCCTGCCCAGTAAAACCCCTTGGACCGCGTCTGCGGAGTGCGCGCCGCAGTGCCATAGCGATAGAACAGCGGCGCAGCACGGCGGCCATCGCTGAGTGAGCCCAGCGCCTTGGTCCCGCCAAGCCACATCAGCGAGGTATAATCGTCGCGGATCGCAAAGCTTTGCCGGCTGACGTCGGTGCCGGGGGCGAACATGTCATCGCTGCCCGCCGCAATCCGCACTGCGGAGCCTGCGTCCGTACTGCGCGCCACGCTGAGCAGTTCGGCGATCCACTTGCGCGGTTCGCGCGGCGGAGCGGCGGCACGCGGACGCATGGCCAGCAGATTTGCCGCGCCGCTCGTTTGCCCATGTGTGCGCAAGTAGCGCGAGCGATTGTAGACGTAGCCGGCGTCGCCTTGCAGGTCAGGAAGGGCGACAGGCCCGGGATCGCTTCCCTGCGCCATTGCCAGCCGCGCGGCAAAACCCGCACGGCGGGCGGGCGAGGTATAGACGAACTCACGCGATGCCTGATCGGCCGATCCGGACCACAGCAGCGCGTCCATCCGTGCGTCATGATCGTCGAGCGTCAGCGACGGCCCAATCCGCGAAAGCAGGGTCGCCTCAGCTGTGTCGCTCATCGCGCCGCCGCGCCATGCGGCCCGGGCAACCTCGGCCGCTTGCGGTCGGCCCAGCGCGTAAAGCGAGATCGAGTAAATCGCGCGGCCTGAATTGGTCAGCGGCGGGAACCGATCGAAGTAGGCTGCGACTTGCCGGGCATCGACCGCTTCCCGGTCCAGTGCGGCTTCTGCATAACCGCGCAATTTGTCTTGTTCGGGCAGCCCCGGATAGCTCAGCAGGAAGCTCGAATAATCGAAGAAGGTGAAGCGCGCGTTCCCCGTGAGCATTTTCCAGCGCGCCACTGCCTGAACCATGTTGCCGGGCGGCAGCGCCTGCAGCGCGGTGCGGGCCTGATCCCATTGGCGACCGTCTTCGCCCATGACTTGATCGTCCTGCGCGTGGGCAACGCCTGGAGCCACAGCCAGCAAAACCAGTACCGATACGATTGAAGTGCGAACCATGCTGGACATTCTGGGCTCGCGCTCCTTATGGCTGGATGAACAGGATGCCCTATGGGGCAAGCGTAAGGGCGATGGCAATGTTCTCCGGATCGATCCCGGCTCTGATTACCCCGTTTAAGGATGGTCTCATCGACGAGGCGGCGTTCTGCCAGCTGGTCGATTGGCAGATCGCCGAAGGATCGAGCGCGCTGGTCCCGTGCGGCACCACCGGCGAAGCGCCGACGCTGACGAGCGATGAGCAGCATCATCTGTTCAAGCTCTGCGTCCAAACTGCGGCGGGCCGCGTGCCGGTGATCGCCGGGTGCGGGTCAAACGACACCCAGACCGCGCTGTGGCACATGCAAGTTGCCAAGGAGCTCGGCTGCGATGCCGCGCTGATGGTCGCGCCGTATTACAACCGGCCGAGCCAGGCCGGGCTGCTCGCGCATTTCGGCTATCTGGCCGAGAGGGTCGATCTGCCGATGGTGCTGTACAACGTGCCCGGACGGACGGTGACCGATATCCAGCCCGCGACTGTGATCGAATTGGCGCGGCGCTTTCCGCAGCGCATTGTCGGGATCAAGGACGCCAGCGGCGACATGACCCGGCTGACCGCGCACCGCATGGCGCTGGGCTCGGGCTTTGCGCAGATCTGCGGCAACGACGATATGGCGCTGCAATACAACGCCGGCGGCGGGGTGGGCTGCATCTCAGTCACGGCCAATGTCGCGCCAGGGCTCTGCGCACAATTCCAGGCGGCGAGTGCGGCGGGCGATATGGCGCGGACACACGAACTGAACGAACGGTTGTTTCCGCTGCACCAGGCCCTGTTCACCGATTGCTCGCCGGGGCCGCTCAAGTACGCGCTGACCCGGGTGCATGACTGGCTGAACGAAGACGTGCGCCTGCCCCTGGTCAAGTGCAGCGCCGAAGCGCGGCAGGCAGTCGATGCCGGCCTGGCGCACGCGGGCCTGATCTAAATCCTCCCTGTTGCGCAGCAATGGGGAGGTGGCATTCGCTGAAAGCGAATGACGAAGGGGTATTCTTTTCCGCTCCTACATCCTACATGCCAGTCCAACATGGCCCGCCCGACCCCAGCTGAATTCGACAAGACCAAAGTGGTCGCCGAGAACCGGCGGGCGCGGTACGATTATTATATCGAAGAGGTGTTCGAGGCGGGGATCGCGCTGACCGGGACCGAGGTGAAGAGCCTGCGCTTTGGTGAAGGCTCGATCGCTGAGAGCTATGCCGAAGTGAAGAACGGCGAGGTCTGGCTGGTCAATTCGAACGTCCCCGAATTCAGCCACGGCAACCGCAATAATCACGAGCCCAAGCGTGTCCGCAAGCTGCTGCTGAAAGAGCGTGAGATTGCCAAGTTCCACGGCGCGGTCGAGCGCAAGGGGATGACGCTGGTGCCGCTGTCGGTCTATTTCAACAGCCGCGGCCGCGCCAAGGTTGAACTGGCGCTGGCGAAGGGCAAGAATGCGGCAGACAAGCGCGCGACGACCAAGGACCGCGAGTGGAAGCGGGATCAGGCGCGAATTATGCGGGACCACGGATGAGCACTTTGACCGCCCGCGCGCTGAACTGGTTCAAGGGCCATGTCCCGACCCGCGAGCAGCTTGAGAAGAACCGCCTGATCAAGCCGTTTTCCAAGCACGTACTGCGCAGCGACCTGTGGCGGTTCAATCGCCGCTCAGTGCCGCGCGGCGTGGCGCTGGGGCTGTTCGTCGGCGTGATGATCCCGCTCGCGCATTTCGTGGTGGCAACGATCGTCGCGGTTTTTGTGCGTGCCAACATCCCCGCTGCGCTCGCCGCGACCTTCATCGGTTTCCCGGCGGTCTACGTGTTCATCGTCGCGGCGGCGTACAAGCTTGGCCCCTGGCTGCTGCGCGTAGACCAGATGACCGGCGTGGCGCCGATTTCGGAAACCATGCAGACTACCGAATTCGATCATCTGCTGCAGATACTCACCTCCAAGGGCCTGCCGATCGCCTTCGGCCTGTTCGTGATCGCCACGGTCCTTTCGGCCGTGGGCTACCTTGCCACCAGTCTCGGATGGCGTTGGTGGATCGGCCGCAAGCGGGCGCAGCGTCTGGCCGAAGCCCGGCTGCGGGAACCGGCGGGTTGAGCGTGAGGGTGCCGGCCGAACGCCGCAGCGGCGGCGACTTGCTGGTGCCCGGCGCCGCAATCATCGCCAGTCTGGCGCTTGTCTGGCTGGCCACGCGGTCGGCCGGAGCCATGCTGGCGTTCCTCGCGGGGCTCGGCGCGCTCGGCGGGATCGGCTGGGCGCTGACCCGGCGCACTGCCGCCCCAGTAGAGCCCGAATATGCCATGCCCGACTGGTCGGTGACCGTGGCCGCGATCGAGCGTGACGACATTGCCATTGCCGTTACCGACCGCGCGGGCCGGCTGGTCTGCGCCAACCGCAAGTACCAGGACTGGTTCACTGCGGGCGCTGCCCCGCCGCGGCTCGCGCTTGACAACATGTCGCTTGAGCGCTTGGCCAAGGCCGGCCGTTCGGGCTGGCGCGACGGGCACGGCAGCGCGGATTTGCTCGAAAGCGATATGGGACGGTGGAAGGCATCGGTTACCCGCGCCGGGCGCGGCGATGATTACCTGGTCTGGACGATCACGGCGCTCAGCGCTTCCGATCCGGTTGCCGAACTGGTGCCGCACTTGGACGGCAAACTAGGGCGGGCATTGGCGCAATCCGGCTTCAGCCTGGCGGTGGTCGATCCCGATGGCAAGATCCGCGCGGCCAGTTCAGGCTTCGCGGCGCGCGCCGCCGGCGATCCGGCCGCGCTGCTGACCGGCAAGGATTTCACTGCGCTGCTTCGGCACGACGAAGCGGACCGAATAACCTGGACGCGCGATGGCAAGCGCGGTGCGCCGCTGACCATGTTCTTCATGCCGCTGGCCGATCCCGATGCGCCCGGAGCGGTCGATTACGATCAGGTGCCCTCGCTGATGCTGATCGCCGATCACGGCATTGGAATTGGCGGCGGGGCGAGCGAGACCAGCGCCTCGGTCCCGCACCTCGAAGCGCTGCTCGGACAGATGCCGCTGGGTCTGGCCATGGCCGACCGCGACGGGCGGCTGCTCTTTGCCAATGCCGCCTTCATGCGCGCGGCCGGCAAGGATGGCGAGGCGCCGCCGACTTACCCGACCGACCTTGTGGTGCAGGAAGACAAAGGCCCGATTTCGGACGCGATCCGCCGGTTCGCGCAAGGTCCGGCCGCAAGCGGCGATCTGGCGGTGCGCCTCAAGGGCATGGCCGAAGACCCCGTCACGCTGAGCCTTGCCGGTGTGCGCGGATTGGGCGAAGCTGCGGTGCTGCTTGGCTTGACCGACAGTACCGAAGAAACCCGGCTCAAACGTCAGGTCGCGCAGGCCACCAAGATGCAAGCCGTTGGCCAGCTCGCCGGCGGCGTCGCGCACGATTTCAACAATGTTCTGACTGCGATCCTGGGCACCTGCGACTTTATGCTGCTGCGCCATACCCCCGGCGACAGCGATTATGACGATATCCAGCAGATCCGCGCCAATTCGAACCGTGCCGCCAGCCTGACCCGTCAGCTGCTCGCGTTCAGCCGCCAGCAGACCCTGCGCCCCGAAGTGCTGCAACTGCCCGATGTCGTGTCGGACGTCTCGCACCTGCTCAAGCGGCTGATTGGCGAGAAGATCCTGTTCACCGTCACGCATGACCGCGATCTGGGCCCGGTCCGCGCCGATCCGACCCAGCTCGAACAGGTGATCGTCAACCTTGCCGTCAACGCGCGCGATGCGATGCTCGAACGGTATGGCAAGAGCGGGGGCCCAGGGGATGGTGGCGGCGGGAAGCTGACGCTCGCCACACGCAAGGTTACCGCCGAACAGGTCCGCCTGATGCGCGGCGGGATCATGCCGCAGGTCGATTACACCGCGCTGGTGGTTGAAGATACCGGCAGCGGCATCGCGCCCGATCACCTCGGCAAGATCTTCGAACCGTTCTTCACCACCAAGGAACAGGGCCGCGGCGGCAGCATGGGCGGCACCGGGCTTGGCCTGTCGACCGTCTACGGGATCGTCAAGCAATCGGGCGGCTTCATCTTTGCCGATAGCGAAGTGGGGCAAGGCACCAAATTCACGGTCTATCTGCCGGTCTACCATGCCCGCAAGTCCGACTCCGCTCAGCTTGAAATTGCCGCAGCCCGCGCGCTGCCCAAACCGCAGACCCAATGGTCCGGCGGCGGCCGCCTGCTGCTGGTCGAGGACGAAGACATGGTTCGCGCGGTTGCCGAACGCGCGCTGACCCGGGCCGGTTACACCGTCACCACCGCGGCGGACGGCGATGTCGGGCTTGAGATCGTGCAGGGCGGCGGCGAGTTCGACCTGATCGTCTCCGACGTGGTCATGCCCGCAATGGACGGCCCGACCATGATCCGCGAGATCCGCAAGCTCCACCCGGCGCTGCCGGTGCTGTTCATGTCAGGCTATGCCGAAGAACAACTGCGCGACCAGATCGGCATCGCCGATGTGCACTTTCTGCCCAAGCCGTTCTCGGTGCAGCAGATTTCGGACAAGGTCGGGGCTGTCCTGGCCTTGGCCAAGGGCTGAAGCTGCCGCTGATGAAATTTGATCCCAGCCTTGATGGTGTGCGCGCATTGGCGGTCATGGCGGTATTGTTCTTCCACCTGCCGGGGGCTTCATTGGGCGTAGGGCTGTTGCCGGGCGGTTGGATCGGGGTGGACTTGTTCTTTGTCCTCAGCGGGTTCCTGATCACTTCGATCCTGACCGGTGAGCTGGATATGACCGGCACAATCCGGCTTAAGCGCTTCTATCTGCGGCGGGCACTGCGGCTGATGCCCGCCTTTGCGGCATTGCTGCTGGTTGTCACAGCACTGGGTGCCTTGTCCAAGAGCCACCTGCAGGATGCCCTGCAAGCCGGGTTTTTCGCAGCAACCTACACCATGAACTGGTACCGCGCGTTCAGCGATGGTCCGGTATGGCTCCTGGGGCACAGTTGGTCGCTCGCCATCGAAGAGCAGTTCTATCTGGTCTGGCCTGGCGCTCTGCTGCTGGTCAAGGCCAGGCAGCGCGCCAGAGTGATAGCCCTGCTGCTGATAGCGGTCATCGCCTGGCGCAGTTGGCTGCTGCTCCATGGCGCTTCACCCGATCGCATCTACTACGGCTTCGACACCCGGGCCGATGCCTTGCTGATCGGATGCTTGCTCGCGGTATGCCCGGCAATCTTCCCCAGGAGCTTGTTAGCCGGAACGATTGCGCTGGCAATCATAGTGCTCGCCGCGTTCGTTGCGGTGCGCGTAAGCCCGTTTACGCAGTTCGTCGGTATGACGCTGATCGCCGTTGCCGCTGCTGTCCTGATCGCGGGACTGCATGGCGGCAATGCGCTGGCCCGCGTGTTTGCCTGGCCGCCATTCGCGTTCACCGGCCGGATTTCGTACGGTCTCTACTTGTGGCATTTGCCGGTTCTCGATGTCCTCTCGGCAAAATTTCCGGGGGTGCCGGGCGTGGCCTTGATCGCGCTGTCATACCTCGCCGCAGTGCTGTCGTTCTTTGCGATCGAGCGGCCGTTCCTCAAATTGAAAGATCGCTGGGAAAGCCCGCGCAAGGCGGTGCAAATGGCGCCGGCAATTCAGGGAACACCAATTCAGGGGCCACAATACTAAGTTATCTGCTTCTCTTTCCTACTGTCACCGTCGCGGGAACCCCGGCGATGCTCCGCGCTTGGCGCACAACACGTTCTGGCATGGCCAGGCTTTTGCGTTATGACTGTTCCACTCTGTCCAGACTGGCAGATTTCTGCGGCTCATGAGCGAACGCAAAAAAATTCCGTTCCCCCCTTGTTCCATAAGAACAAATGCAATACATCTATTGCCACGTTGACCTTCCGGGTCGGCTGGTTAGGCAAGGGGACACATCATGGCTGCACAGCTCAAGCTGATTCAGGAAGGTAAGGGATCTATGGACCGGGAGAAGGCGCTCGAAGCGGCGCTGGCGCAGATCGATCGCGCGTTTGGTAAGGGCAGCGCGATGAAGCTCGGGTCCAAGGAAACGATGCAGGTCGAAACGGTGTCGACTGGCTCGCTCGGGCTCGATATCGCGCTTGGCGTGGGCGGCCTGCCCAAGGGCCGGGTGATCGAGATTTATGGCCCGGAAAGCTCGGGCAAGACCACCCTTGCACTGCATGTTATTGCCGAGGCGCAGAAGCTGGGCGGGACCGCCGCCTTCGTCGATGCCGAACACGCGCTCGATCCGGCCTATGCCAAGAAGCTTGGGGTCGACATTGACAATCTGATCGTCTCGCAACCCGATACCGGTGAGCAGGCGCTCGAAATCGTTGATACGCTGGTCCGCTCGAACGCGATCGACGTGCTGGTGATCGATTCGGTTGCTGCGCTGGTGCCACGCGCCGAAATCGAAGGCGAGATGGGCGATACCCATGTCGGCTTGCAGGCCCGGTTGATGTCGCAGAGCTTGCGCAAGCTGACCGGTTCGATCAGCCGCTCGAACTGCATGGTGATCTTCATCAACCAGCTGCGCATGAAGATCGGCGTGATGTACGGCAATCCCGAAACCACCACCGGCGGTAACGCGCTCAAGTTCTACGCCTCGGTCCGCCTCGACATCCGCCGCATTGGTCAGATCAAGGACCGCGACGAGATCGTTGGCAACACCACCCGCGTGAAAGTGGTCAAGAACAAGGTCGCGCCGCCGTTCAAGCAGGTCGAATTCGACATCATGTATGGTCAGGGCATCTCCAAGATCGGCGAAATTCTCGATCTGGGGGTCAAGGCCGGGATCGTCGAGAAGTCGGGTGCGTGGTTCAGCTATGACTCTATCCGCATCGGCCAAGGCCGCGAAAATTCGAAGCAATACCTGAAGGAAAATCCCGAGATTTGTGACCGGCTGGAGGCTGCGATCCGCAGCCACACCGATGGTCTCGCCGGGGAGATGATGGCTGGTCCGGACGCAGACCAGGACGACTGATCCCTGAGAGCTTCCGGCCGGGGCGGGTCACCGTCCGCCTCGGCCGGGGTTGAAAGGAGGGCGCTGCCTGTCCCCCGACGCCTGAAGGCGGCGCCCTCCGAATGACAAGGCCGGCGTGGAAGCATCAATGCTTCCGCGCCGGTTTTCTTAGTCCGAACCCCCAGTATTGTTCCAGCAAAAGTAATTCTGCTGACTTGACCTGCCCACAAACCTTTGTAACCCTCCCGTTCGCCAAACGGAGGGGCATTTATGATCATGATCAAGAAATTCGCGCTTGTCGCGATTGGTTCGTTTGCGATGTCGGGCTGCGCGACAGTAATGCACGGGGCAAATCAGAAGTTTATCGTTGAATCCGATCCTGCCGGGGCCACAGTGACATTTTCGAACGGGGCAACTTGCGTAACCCCGTGCAAGATCGAACTGCCCCGCCGTTACGATTTCCGCACCGATCTGAAGTTGGATGGCTATCGTCCGGTTTACGTTCTGGTCCGCAGCAAAGCCGGCGGGGCAACCTTCGGCAATCTGCTGCTCGGCGGCATGGTCGGGGTGGCGATCGACAGTTCGAACGGGGCCAACAAGCAGCTCTCGCCCAACCCGCTCAAGGTGCGGCTGACCCCGGTCGGCCAGACCACCGCCGAAGTCCTGCTCGATAAAAATGGCAAGGAAGCTGGTACGGTTGAAGCGTACAACGACAAGGTCCGGGTCGATGTCGCCAAGGCGATCGGCCCCGAACTCGCAGGCCTGCCCGCAGCGGGTACGGCTCCCGCATCCGGCGGGAACTGACTTCCAGTCTAGTCAACTCGAAGGCCCCCGCAGCCATGCTGCGGGGGCCTTCCTCATTTGCGGCGAACCGCACGTCCCGCGCTGGGGCAACCCTTGCCGCAGCTGCGCGTTGCATCGGTGTACCGGGCCACTAGGCTTGGTTTTCAGCCGCGAGGATATCGATATGCCGAACGTCCGCCTGATCTTTGCTCTCGCACTTCTAACAGCCACTTCGGCGTCGCTGGTTGCCGCCAACCCGGGCGAAGCGATCCTGCTTAACCGCGACCGCGTGCATGGCTGCACCCTGAGCCTTGCAGATGCCGGCAAGGCTTTGCTGATCGAGGCGAGCGGGCTGATCCCCGGCGAAAGCTATCGGTTCACGCTGACCAACGGTGACATGACCCCGGTCGACTTCGCGGGCTATGCCGACGGCGATGGGAATTTCATCCAATACTATGTGCCGTTCCGCTTCAATCGCGCGGGCGGCCTGGTTCAGGTGCGGGTATCAGCGGCAAATTGCACGTTGGATGTCGCCGCGCCATGGACGCGTTCGGTCCCCGTCATAAACTGATCTTTGGCTCTGGCGCTGGCATTGCAGGCTGCTAGGCTTCGCTTCGAACAGTTCGAAGGAAACCCGCCATGTCGCTCATCGTCCATCACCTCAACAACAGCCGCTCGCAGCGCGTGCTCTGGGCGCTCGAGGAATTGGCGCTGCCCTATGAGATCAGGCACTACCAGCGCGATGCCGTCACCAATCTTGCTCCGCCTGAACTGAAGGCGGTCCACCCGCTCGGCAAATCGCCCTTGCTTGAAGAGGACGGTGTGGTGATCGAGGAATCGGGTGCGATCATCCAGCACCTGCTCGACACATACGGGAACGGCCGCTTCCAGCCAGCCCCCGGCACTCCTGAGGCGCTCAAGCATCTGCAATGGATGCATTTCGCCGAAGGATCGGCGATGACCCCGATCCTGCTCCAGCTTTACACGTCGCGACTGGGCGATGCCGCCGCGCCTCTTCAGCCCCGGATCGCCGAGCAACTCGCCAGCCATTTCGGCTACCTTGAAAACGCACTGCGTCCCTCGGGCCATTTCGTCGGCGACGAACTGACCGGCGCCGATATGATGCTGAGCTTCCCCGCCGAGATCGCGGTAATGCAAGGGCAGGGCGGCAATTACCCCAAACTTGCGGCCTTCGTTGCGGCTATGCACGCGCGGCCCGCGTGGCAAGTAGCGCGCGAAAAGGGCGGCGCCTATTACGGGTACTAGGTCGCCGCGGCGCGCGCCTTGACCACCTCGTCGGCATGTCTGCCGCCGAGTTCGGCCAGATGATCGAACGTAGCGGTAAAGCTGGCAAGGCCCTGGCTGAGCGAGCGTAGTTCCGCGTCGAGCCCATGCACTCCGCTTTCGGGCAGCAGCGCCTCAACCCGTTCCCACCGCGCCCAATCCGGGTGCGGGGCAAGCCCGAGGATTTGCCCGCGCCGCGCAGACAGCACCGACCCCGCCTTCGATCCGGTCCCCGCGGGTGTGTCCACAGCCACCCTGCAGATCGGTTCGAGCAAGTACGGCGCGGCCTTTTCCAGCGCCTCGCTCATCGCCAAACGCCCGGCGACGCGGAACGCGAGTTCCGAGCTATCGACCGCATGGAACGAGCCGTCGGTCAGGGTAACCGCAACATCCTCGACCGCGAACCCCAGCGGGCCGCGTTTCATCGCATCGCGTACCCCGGCCTCGACTGCGGGGATGTACTGCTTGGGGATTGCTCCGCCGGTAATCTTGTCATCGAAGCGGAAAAGTTCGCCGCGCGGCAGCGGCCGCACTTCGATCACGCAGTCACCGTACTGGCCGTGTCCGCCCGATTGCTTCTTGTGCCGCCCGCGCTGGGTGGCGCTTTTCCTGATCGATTCGCGGTAAGCAATGCTCGGCGGGCGCGTCTCGACCGCCACCCCGTAACGCCGCTGGAGCCGCCCGAGCACCACGGTCAGGTGATCGTCGTTAATGCCGCGCAGCAGCGTTTCGTGGCTGCCATCGTCCTGCGACCATTCAAGCGCGGGGTCTTCCTCGCACAATCGGTGCAGCGCGGCCGACAACTTCACGTCGTCCTTGCGGTCACTGGTGGTGATCGCGATGGCGGCGTTGCGCGGCGGATATAACACCAGTCCGGCTTCGGCCAGTTCCGCCCCTTTGCGGCCGAGGACCATGCCCGGGCGGGCCGAATCGATCTTGGCCACCGCGACCACATCGCCAGTCTGCGCGGCGCTCTGTTTGGCGGTCTTGTCGCCCTGGACGAAGAACAGCGAGCCGGTCCGTTCGCTGCCTGCGCGGCTGACCAGTTCATCGCCTTCGCCCAGCCCGTCGCCCAGCACGCGGCCCAGCGCAAGCCGGCCCATCGCGCCGCCGTTGGCCACCTTGAACACGTGCAGCGCGCCGCCGCTGGTAAGGCCGATCCGCGCAGCGGCGGCGGTTGGGGCAGGGGCTTCGTGGCGCAGCAATTTGAGCAAGCGGTGCACCCCGCCATCGGCCAGCGCCGAACCCAGCACCACCGGAACTACCTTGTTTCCGCCGGTGTCGGCGGCAAGGTCGGTCATCACCAATCGCTGATCCGGAGCTTCGTCCATCAGCAAGGCTTCGAGCAGCGCGTCATCGAAATCGGCCAGCGTTTCGAGCAGATGCGTGCGTTCTTCGCGCTCGCGCTCGAGCACTTCGCCGGGGATTTCGACCCGTTCGCTCTCCCTGCCCGGGCGGTAGCGATAGGCTCGTTCAAGCGCGAGATCGACATAGCCGGTGATCCGTTCGCCCTCACGAATCGGGATTTGCCGCAGGGCGAGCGGCTCGCGGCTCATCGGCTGAAGCTCGGCAATCAACTGACGGATCGCACCCGCGCGCGCCTGCTCGATCTTGTTGACGAAGATGGCATGCGGCACCCCCAGTTCGTCAAGCTGGCGCAGTACTGGCTCGGCCAGGCCCGCGCGTTCGGGCGCGGGATCGATCACGACCAGCGCCATGTCGGCCGATTGCAACGCAGCGAGACCGTCGGCGGCGAACCCCGCGCCGCCAGGCACGTCGATCAGCGCGAACCGATCGCCCATATATTCGAAGTGAGAGAGATTGAGTTCGGTCGAACCGCCGCGCGCGCGGGCCTCGGCGCTGGCATCGCCGACTGTGCTGCCAGCCTCCACGGTGCCTTGGCGATTGATGGCTCCGCTAGCGAACAACAGAGCTTCGGCGAGGCTGGTCTTGCCCGTGCCGGCCGGCCCCACCAAGGCGACCGCACGGGTAGCGGCACTGCCGCGCGCTGAACCAGTTTGAGTGCTTGCCATCATCCGCCTCCTCGATTGCGAAGGCGCGCCGGGCGCTATTACTTGCACTCGGTCGCGCAAGAAGAGGGGGATAGTCTGCCTGTTGGTACTGAGTCGCAAGGGGAAAGTAAGCCCGAATTGGAGCTTGTGCCGCGGCGGGCCAAGGCATAGCTTTCCCCGATGACCACAGGCAGCGAATGGCGCGAAGCGGTTGGCCGCAACTGGGCGGAAAGCTACCGTCTGACCGACCGCGCCTTCTCCGGATTGACCGAGCGGCTGCTGACCCGGATCGGCGGTTGCAACGGGACGGCGCTCGATATCGGCTGTGGTGCCGGTGAGCTGTCGCTGGCCCTGGCGCGGGGCAATCCGCAGGCGCAAGTGATCGGCGTCGATATCTCGCCCGAACTGGTCGCCGCCGCGCGCGAACGCGGCGAGACGCTCGGCAATGTCGAATTCGTGGAAGCCGATGCGGCGCACTGGCAGCCGGGCAGCTTTGCGCCTGAACTCCTGATCTCGCGCCACGGGGTGATGTTCTTCGAAGTCCCGGTGACGGCCTTCGCCAACCTTCATGCCATTGCGGCGCCCGATGCGCGCATGGTGTTTTCGTGCTTTCGCAGTCCCAAGCTCAATCCCTGGGCATCGGACCTTGCGAGCCTGCTGCAATTGCCCGCGTTTGGCCAAAGCACAGCGCCGGGCCCGTTCGCCTTTGCCGACGAAGCGCACGTGCGCGGCATTCTGGACAATGCCGGGTGGCAGGACGTCGAACTCGAAGCAGTCGACTTTGCCTATATTGCGGGAGCCGGGGATGACCCAGTGGAGGACGCGATGCACCTCGTTGCGCGGATCGGCCCGGCCGCGCCCGCCTTGCGCGCGCTCTCCGGCGAGGATCGCGACCGCGCCAAGGGCTGGGTCCGCGATTGGGCGGCAGAGCACCGCAGCGGCAACTTGGTGGCTTTCCCGGCGGCGGCCTGGATCGTCACCGCGCGGCGCTGAGCTTGGACAAAAAGCCAATCATTGCTGTGGTCGTCAACGCCTCGGGCGGTAGAGCTTCGCGTGAGGGTGAGGGGCTGCTTACCCAGCTGGTTGAGGCTTTTTCCGCGCATGGCGTCGTGGTCGAACCGCAGTTGGTCGAAGGCGCGGACATACCCGCCGCACTCACTGCGGCCAGCAGCGCCGATGTCGTTGCGGTCGGCGGCGGAGATGGAACGCAGGGCGGTGCGGCGGCTCTGCTCAGCAAGGCTGGCCAGACCATGGCGGTGCTGCCACTGGGCACGCTCAATCACTTGGCGCTTGATCTTGGCATTCCAGATGACCTTGGCGAGGCAGCAGCCGTAGCGGTGAACGGCGACGTTCGCGCGATTGACCTTGCCGAGGCGGGCGATCAGATTTTCGTCAACAACGCCTCGGTCGGGATTTATACGCGCCTGGTCCGGGCCCGTGATGCGCAGTCGCTGCCCAAATGGCTCGCCACGTTCCCCGCCGCCTGGACGGTGCTCAAAGGGCTCAAAGTGCGGCGGCTCGAGATCGAGATAAATGGGGCGCGGCGCATCATTGAAACGCCGCTGCTGTTTATCGGCAACAATCCCTACAACCTCACCGGGCGGCGGCTGGGCAAGCGCGATGCGCTCGATACCGGCATGCTTGGATTGAACGCTGTGCGGCACAAGAATCTGGCAGCACTAGTCGGATTTGCCCTGCGTGCACTGGTCGGCCGGGCCGATCCGGCGCGCGATTTTGTCGACATCGAGGACTGCGCCGAATTCGTCCTTCACGGCAGCGGACCGATCGACGTGGCGCACGATGGCGAGGTAAGCCGGATGCAGTTGCCGCTGCGCTTCCGCTCGCTGCCCGCCGCGCTTCGGGTCAAGGTCCCGGCATAGCCACGCATTGCGCACTTGTTCGCGGGCGCAACAGGCCCTAATCGGCCATTCCTATGACATCGACGAACGAAATCCGCCGGTCCTTCCTCGACTATTTCGGCAGCCATGGGCACGAGATCGTGCCCTCGGCGCCGCTGGTGCCGTACAACGATCCGACGTTGATGTTCGTCAACGCCGGGATGGTGCCGTTCAAGAACGTGTTCACCGGGCTCGAAACCCGTGAAAGCCCGCGCGCGACCTCAAGCCAGAAATGCGTGCGCGCAGGCGGCAAGCACAACGATCTGGATAATGTCGGCTACACCGCGCGGCATCACACCTTCTTCGAAATGCTCGGCAACTTCTCGTTCGGCGACTATTTCAAGGAACAGGCGATCACGCACGCCTGGACCTTGCTGACCAAGGAATGGGGCATCGCGGCGGACAAGCTCACCGCGACAGTCTACCACACCGACGATCAGGCGTTCGACCTGTGGAAGAAGATTGCCGGCCTGCCCGAAAGCCGGATCATCCGCATCCCGACCAAGGACAACTTCTGGGCAATGGGCGCGGACGGTCCGTGCGGGCCGTGTTCGGAAATCTTCTACGATCACGGTGACCATATCTTCGGCGGTCCTCCGGGCAGCCCGAACGAGGACGGCGACCGCTTCGTCGAGATCTGGAATCTGGTGTTCATGCAGTTCCTGCAGGAAAACGACGTCCAGATCGGCGAACTTCCGCGCCCAAGCATCGATACCGGAATGGGGCTGGAGCGCGTCGCCGCGGTGCTGCAGGGCGTTACGGATAACTATGACACCGATACCTTCAAGGCGCTGATCGCGGCGTCTGAAAGCCTGACCGGCGTTCCAGCTCAGGGCGAAAACAAGGCCAGCCACCGGGTGATTGCCGATCACCTGCGCTCGACCTCGTTCCTGCTCGCCGATGGCGTGCTGCCGTCGAACGAAGGGCGCGGCTATGTGCTGCGCCGGATCATGCGCCGCGCGATGCGCCACGCGCACCTGCTCGGCGCGAAGGACCCCCTGATGCACCGGCTGGTGCCCGCGCTGGTAACCGAGATGGGCCAGGCCTATCCCGAGCTTGGCCGCGCGCAGCCGCTGATCGAGGAAACCCTGCAGCGCGAGGAAGTGCAGTTCCGCCGCACGCTCGCCAATGGGATCAAGTTGCTTGATGAGACCACCGGCGGGCTGGGCGAGGGCTCCGAACTGCCCGGCGAAACAGCGTTCAAACTCTACGACACCTTCGGCTTCCCTTACGATCTGACCGAGGACGCGCTGCGCGCTCGCGGGATCGGGGTCGACCGCGCCGGGTTCGACGCGGCGATGGAACGCCAGAAGGCGGCGGCGCGCGCCGCATGGAAGGGCAGCGGCCAGTCGGCTGACGGTGAGGTGTGGTTCGACATCGCCGAACGCGTCGGCGCGACCGAGTTCACCGGCTATACCGCCGTCACCGCCGAGGCGCAGGTTGTCGCCTTGGTCATGGACGGCAAGGAGGTCGATTCGGCTCAGACCGGCGACAGCGTTCTGGTGAGCACCAACCAGACCCCGTTTTATGGCGAAAGCGGCGGCCAGATGGGCGACGCCGGGACGATCACCGGCGCGAAAGGACTGGCGATGGAGGTTAGTGATACCTCGAAGCCGCTCGGCCGGCTCCACGCACATCTTGCCAAAGTACAGGGCGGTTCGATCAAGCTGGGCGACACGGTCAAGCTCGACATCGACGTCGCCCGCCGCGATGCAATCTGCGCGAACCATTCAGCCACGCACCTGCTGCATGCGGCACTGCGCCACCGGCTGGGCACGCACGTCACCCAGAAAGGCTCGCTGGTTGCGCCCGACCGCTTCCGTTTCGACTACTCGCACCCGGCCGCGCTGTCTGCCGAGGACATCACCGCGGTCGAAGCCGAAGTGAACGCCGAAGTGCGCGGTAATGAGCCGGTGGTAACCCGCCTGATGAGCCCCGACGAGGCGATCGAGGCCGGGGCGATGGCGCTGTTCGGCGAGAAGTACGGCGATGAAGTCCGTGTGCTGTCGATGGGGAATTCGGCCAGCGGCACGAACTTCTCGGTCGAACTGTGCGGCGGAACGCACGTGCGCGCACTTGGCGACATCGGCCTGCTGCGCATCGTCAGCGAAAGCGCTGTCAGCTCAGGCGTGCGCCGGATCGAGGCGCTGACTGGCGAAGCTGCACGGACCTGGCTGGTCGGCCGCGAAGAAGCATTGAAGAGCGCGGCTAGCCTGCTCAAGACCACGCCGGACGAGGTCGAAGGCCGCGTTGCTGCGCTGCTGGATGAACGCCGCAAGCTGGAACGCGAGCTGGCTGAGGCGAAGAAGGCGCTGGCGCTTGGCGGCGGCGGGGCCAACACGCCCAGCGCCGACGAAGAAATCGCCGGGATCAAGTTCTGCGGCCAGGTGCTTGACGGGCTCGACCCGAAGGACCTGCGCGGCCTGCTCGATGAGGCCAAAGCACGCATGGGCTCGGGGGTAGCGGCGGTAGTCGCGGTCAACGAGGGCAAAGCGGCAATCGCCGCGGCGGTGACCGACGACCTCACCGGCAAGGTCAGCGCCGTCGATCTGGTCCGCGCCGGGGTCCAAGCGCTTGGCGGTAAGGGCGGTGGCGGGCGCGCGGATATGGCGCAAGGCGGCGGTCCGGATGGGGCCAAGGCAGCCGAGGCGATTGCCGCGGTGCGGGCGGTATTGGCTTCTTGATCCTCTCCATTTTGCGAAGCCAAATGGGGAGGATTTAAGAAGGCCGCTCCCGCAACCCCGCGCTTTTGAGCTGGGGTTTGGCCAACAGATTGCCTTCTTCCATGATCTGCGCGCGCAGCTGATCTCGTTTCTCATGGATCGAAGCGATCACCGGGCCCATCGCCACGCCAAGATCGACCAGCACGGCCTCGCTAAGCTGCAGCGAACTTTCGAGCGTTTCGGGCACCGCGTGGCTGGCCCCGGCGCGGTAGAGCGCAGCGGCGTGGCTGGCATCGCGGGCGCGGGCGATGATCGGCAGGTCTGGATGCGCCGTGCGCAGACGGCGGACGTGGCGCTGCACCGCAACCGGCTCGTCCATGGTGAAGATGACGGCGGTGGCATCGCCGAGACCCAGCCGCTCAAGCGCGTCGCTGCGGCTGGCGTCGGCAAACCGCGCGATCAGACCGTCAGCGCGCGCCGCCTTGACCAGCTCGGGGTCGATATCGATCGCGACATAGGCTTGGCCGTGTTCACGCAGCATCTCGGCGACGAGCCGTCCCACGCGGCCGCAACCGACCACGATGGCGTGTTCGTCGGCCAGGGTATCGTCGGCGGCAAGGTGCCCGGCCATATCGACCCGCCGTGCCAGCCAGCGCCCGCCGATCGCCAGGATCGGGGTCACGGTCAGTCCCAGCGCGGTCACGATCTCCCAGAACTGTGCCGCCGCAGGCACGATCAGCTTGCCCGCCTGCGCCGCGCCGAGCACGATCAGCGTGGTTTCGGATGGGCTGGCGAGGAGGATGCCGGTTTCGGTCGAAGTGCTCAGCCGGGCCCCCGACATCCGCAACAGAACTGCCGTAACGATTGCCTTTGAGCCCAGCACCAGCGCTGCAGCCAGCAGAACTTCGCCCAGCCGCGCCCAGATCACCGACAGGTCGAGACCCATCCCTACGGTGAGCAGGAACACCCCGAGGGCCAAGCCTTTGAACGGCGCGATCATGTGTTCGACTTCGCCGTTGTATTCGGTCTCGGCGATCAGCAGCCCGGCGATCAGCGCGCCCACAATCGGGGAGAGACCAACCGCGCCGGTGGCCAGCGAGGCGAGGATCACGACCAGCAGGCTGACCGCGAAGAACAGTTCCGGGCTCTTGGTGCGCGCCGCCTGATCGAACAGGCGTGGCAGGACGACTTTCCCGGCAACCAGCAGCACGGCCACGACCAATGCACCAAGACCGAGCGTGCGCAGCATTGGACCAAGCCCGGCATTTTCTCCGTCGCGGCCGAGCGCCGAGAGCAGGAACAGGATCGGGACCAGCGCGATGTCCTCGAACAGCAACATGGCGAGCGCCGCGCGGCCGACCGGGGTATTCTGGTCGGCAATGCGCAGCACCAGTGCGGTTGAAGATAGCGCCAGCGCCAGACCTAGCGCCGCCGCCGTGGCCAGCGAGTTGTCAAGCGCCATCAGGACCACGGCGATCAGTGCCGCACTGCCGAACAGCTCCTTCGAACCCAGCCCGAAGACCGCCGCGCGCATGGCCCACAGCCGCTTGAACGAGAGTTCCAGACCGACTGAAAACAGCAGCAACACGATGCCGAATTCGGCAAAGGGTTCCAGCCGGTGCGGATCGCTGATTGTGACGAAATGGAGCCACGGATAGTCAAGCGCAGCCTTGCCGAGCCCGAACGGACCGACCAGAATTCCGACCAGGATAAAGCCGATCACCGGCGTAATCCTGAACCGGGCGAACAACGGAATGACGATCCCCGCCGCAGCAAGGATCACCAGTCCGTCGCTAAGCAGTGAGGTTGAAACTAGCTGGGTGGGTGCGGCCATCAATCATGGGTAGAGCGGCGGGCCTGTCCTGTCACCTCGGCAGCTTGACCGCGAGGCATCCTTGCCGCAGATTTTCGCTGGTGTTTCGAAGCAAGGGGTACAGATTGATGATGGGCAAGTCGATTTTCATGGCGGCGGCGAGTGTTGCGCTACTTGCACCGGCGGCTGCTTTCGCGACGCCCGCGAGCGATCTTGCCGCGAGCATGGCCGATGCCTTGCAAGGCCTGGTCGGCAAGCAGCCAGACAGCCCGTTCACGATCACTTCGATCAAAGCTGACAGCGAAACTCTGGTGATCAGCGTCGATGGCGAATCCGGCTGGCGTGAGGACAAGTCGGCTGAGGACCTGAGCGCAGCGTTCGTGGGCGGCTTCTGCACCAAGGCGGCGACCATGTTCGACAGCGGCATGAAGCTGCGCGTGGATACAAGCGAGAACGGCGGTGACAAGCTGTGGACGGGCCCCACGGTTGACCATTGCCCGGCGAAGTAATCGGCACGTGAACGATCCGTCCGACGTCCTGATCGTCGGCGGGGGGCCAGCCGGGATGATGGCTGGTTATCTGCTGGCCCGCGCGGGCGTGCGGGTGACGGTGCTGGAGAAGCACGCCGATTTCTTCCGCGATTTTCGCGGTGACACGGTGCATCCTTCGACGATGCAGGTGCTCGAGGAGTTGGGCTTGCTGGCGGAATTCCTCAAACGCCCACATCACCGGATCGACCGCGCCGCGCTCACCTGGAACGGCCGCCAGATGATAATTGGTGACTTGTCGCACCTCAATATGGCCGCGCCGTTTATCGCGATGATGCCGCAGTGGGACTTCCTTGATTTCCTGCGCGAGCAAGGGGCAAAGTTGCCCGGATTTTCGTTGCGCATGTCGGCGCCGGTAAGCGGCTTTATCGAGGAAGCAGGCCGGATTGCCGGGGTGCGGCTGGGCGATGGCAGCGAACTTCGCGCGCATCTGACAATTGCCTGCGATGGCCGCACCTCGCTCGCCCGCGCCATGCTCCCGCTTGAATCGCTCGGCGCACCGATTGACGTCTTCTGGTTTGCCGTACCCAAGCAGGGTCAGGGCCACGAGCTGCGCGGGGTCGTGTCAGGGCCGCAACTGATCGTGATGATCGACCGGGGCGACTATTGGCAATGCGCTTTCGTGATCGCCAAGGGCGGGGCCGAGGCCATCGAAGCGCGCGGGATTGCCGCATTCCGCGCCGCCATTCTGGCCGCCGCACCCGAACTGACCGGTCTCGAAACCGTGCTGCCCGATTGGAACAAGGTCAGCTTGCTCAGTGTATCGCTCGACCGGTTGACCCAGTGGTCGCGGCCCGGCCTGCTGGCGATCGGCGATGCCGCGCACGCGATGAGCCCGGTCGGCGGGATCGGGATTAACCTGGCAATCCAGGACGCGGTCGCGACCGCCAACGCGCTCGCCGCGGCGCTGGCCCGCGGTGAACCCGTCGATGCTCTGCTGGCCAAAGTGCAAGCCCGGCGCTGGTTGCCCACCCGGCTGGTGCAAGGTGCGCAGCGTGCGATGCACGAGCGGGTCCTGCGGCCGCTATTGCAGGCAGATCTGGCTAATCCAAAACAGCCACCACTGGCGGTGCGGCTGTTCAACCGCTTCGCGCTGCTGCGCCGCATTCCGGGCTATCTGATCGGCCACGGGATCCGCATGGAGCACGTCCGCTCGCCCCGAACGGACGGCTAGCTCACTTCCAGTTCTGCATCTCGATTTCGAGGTTCGCCACCACCGCCGCGAAGAAGCCTTCGGTGGTCAGCCACGCCTGGTCGGGGCCGATCAGGATCGCCAGATCCTTGGTCATCTTGCCGCTTTCGACGGTGTCGATGCAGACTTTTTCCAGTGTTTCGGCAAAGCGCACCACGTCGGGTGTATCGTCGAACTTGCCGCGATAGATGAGGCCGCGGGTCCAGGCGAAGATCGAGGCGATCGGGTTGGTGCTGGTCGCCTTGCCTTGCTGATGCATGCGGTAGTGGCGGGTCACGGTGCCGTGCGCCGCTTCGGCTTCGATCGTCTTGCCGTCCGGGGTCATCAGCACCGAGGTCATCAGGCCCAATGAGCCGAAGCCCTGTGCGACCTGGTCCGACTGGACGTCGCCGTCGTAGTTCTTGCAGGCCCAGACGAACTTGCCCGACCACTTCAATGCCGAGGCGACCATGTCGTCGATCAGGCGGTGTTCGTAAACGATCCCGGCCGCATCGAACTTTTCATTGAAGCCTTCGGTTTCGAACACTTCGGCGAACAAATCCTTGAAGCGCCCGTCATAGGCCTTGAGGATGGTGTTCTTGGTCGACAGATACACCGGCCAGCCCAGACCGAGGCCGTAGTTGAGGCTGGCTCGGGCGAAATCGCGGATCGAATCATCCAGGTTGTACATGGCCAGCGCCACGCCGGGCGAGGGGTAGTGGAACACCTCCTCATCGATCTTGCTGCCATCATCGCCTTCCCAGACCAGGCGCAGTTTGCCCGGGCCGGGGACGAGGAAATCGGTCGCCTTGTATTGATCGCCGAAAGCATGACGGCCGACCACGATCGGATCGGTCCAGCCCGGGATCAGCCGGGGGACGTTCTGCATCACGATTGGTTCGCGGAACACCACGCCGCCCAGGATGTTGCGGATCGTGCCGTTGGGGCTCTTCCACATCTTCTTGAGCTTGAATTCCTCGACGCGCGCTTCGTCGGGGGTGATCGTCGCGCACTTCACGCCAACGCCGTACTGCTTGATCGCATTGGCGCTGTCGACGGTGATCTTGTCGTTGGTTTCATCGCGCTTTTCGACCGAGAGATCGTAATATTTGAGGTCGATGTCGAGATACGGCAGGATCAGCTGCTCGCGGATCCACTGCCAGATGATGCGGGTCATTTCGTCGCCGTCGAGTTCTACGACGGGGGTTTTCACCTTGATCTTGGCCATGCGCTGTCTCGTCTTTCCCCGGGGAGTTTGCACGTTCCCTTAGCAGAGCGATTGGCCTGCGCAAGTAAGGGCTGGACGGACGCGAGGCAGGCCTTTAATCGTTCGATTAACAACCAGCGAGAGGATACCCCCCGATGAGCGAGACCGAAGCCGCAGCACAAGTGCTGACCGAAGTCGAAGACGGCGTGCTGATCGTCACGATGAACCGGCCCGAAGCCAAGAACGCGATGAACAAGGCGCAAGCCGAAGGGATCAGCGCGGCGATGGACCGGCTTGAAGCCGATGACGATTTGCGCTGCGCGATCCTGACCGGGGCGGGGAGCACCTTCTGTTCGGGGATGGATCTCAAGGGGTTCCTGCGTGGTGAGCGACCGAGCATCGAGGGGCGCGGGTTCGGCGGCCTGACCGAATGGACCCCGAAGAAGCCGGTGATCGCCGCGGTGGACGGCTATGCACTGGCCGGCGGGATGGAACTGGCGCTATCGTGCGATTTGATCGTGGCCAATTCGGCTTCGAAGTTCGGCATCCCCGAAGCCAAGCGCGGCCTTGCTGCTGCGGCTGGCGGCCTGATCAAGCTGCCCCGCCAGATCCCGCCGCGGATCGCGATGGAACTGGCGCTGACCGGTGATTTTATCACCGCGCAGCGCGCCTATGAGCTAGGCTTCGTCAACCGCGTGACCGAAGAACCCGCGCTTGAAGGGGCGAAGGAACTGGCCCGCGCGATCGCCGCCAACGGCCCGCTCGCCTTGATCGCCTCGAAGGCGATCGTGCGCGATTCGCATAGCTGGAGCGACGAGGAGATGTGGCAGAAGCAGGCGGCCTACATCGCCCCGGTGTTCGTCAGCGCCGATGCCCGCGAAGGCTCGCTGGCCTTTGCCGAAAAGCGCAAGCCCAACTGGCAGGGCAAATAGGCACCACCGTCTGGACAAACGAAAAA
>JANYEY010000074.1 GCA_025359685.1 Sphingomonadaceae bacterium
AACGGGAAAAACGGCTCAATCCGGCGCATCTGCGCCTTACTCAGCAAAAACGGAACATTCATCGACAGCGCCTCCTCAACGCCGCCTTTGAATCAACCAATCACACCCGACGCAAGCAATTTAACAGGTCCTGACCCTAGACGCGGGTGAATGGACCGATGACACCGCGATGGCGCTGGCGTTGGCAGAGAGCCTGCTGGTCCATCCTGACCTCGATCCAGCAGACCTGATGACCCGTTTTGTCGCTTGGCGCGACCGGGGCGAGTACTCGTGCACCGGGCAATGCTTTGATATTGGCACCACGGTCGACCGGGCACTTGATCAGTGGTTCCAGACCGGCGACCCAATGGCGGGTTCAACCGATCCAAGCAGCGCCGGGAACGGCTCTCTGATGCGCTTGGCACCGGTAGCGCTGGTGCACTGGCCCGACCGGGCCAAACTCGCTGACGTGGCCGCACGCCAGAGCATGACCACTCATTCCGCACCAGAAGCTGTCAGCGCCTGCGTCGCCTTCGCCTCGCGCTTAGCTGACGCCATCGAAGGCCAACCCCGCTATGATGTTCTGCGGCCCCGTCACGACGACTACGCCGGTGAGATCGCCCCGATCATGTCCGGACGTTGGCGGGACCAGCCCCGCGCCGCGATCAAATCATCTGGATACGTTGCCCATTCTCTGGAAGCGGCACTGTGGTGCGTGCACCAAACGAGCGACTTTCGCTCTGCGATACTTTTGGCTGCAAATCTCGGCGGCGACGCCGACACCACGGCTGCGGTAACCGGGCAATTGGCCGGAGCGCTCTATGGGCTATTGGGTATTCCGTCTGACTGGCTGGCGATGCTGGCGTGGCGGGAGCGGATTCTTGCGCTGGGCAACCACTTGTTCTCGGTCTCAACAGTCGCCTGACCAGCGATCACCGAGGCTATCCCGATGCACAGATCGGCATCACCGTCCGGGCTGCTAGCGAGTGTGTAGGATCAGTTTTGAAAAAGTTGGAAGGCGGGACCCATTCCAGAATTTGGAACAACTTTTGATTGTGGCCATTAGTGCGGATTCCGCTGAGAAGCCTGTTGAAAATAAATGACTTTCTGTCGTTTTTGCACCCGGGTGCAATTATTCCGAGAGGCTAAGTTCGCTGGAAACGCCGGAATGCAGAAGCTTTTGACCGAAGGCATCAGTGCACCCGGGTGCATCACCCCCGTTGGGATGGCCGCGACCAGTGACGAGGTCCTGGGGGTGGACTGGTACTAGAGTTGGTACTAAATGTTAGTCATCGAGTTTTTTAACTTTCTGAAAAATATGAATTTATACAGAATCGTAGACCTCCCCCTCGGCTCCACCAGTGCAGAGTACGGCGATAATCGGCCCAGACCGGCCTGCAAACGGCAACTTTCTCCGCTTCCGGTGCTCACTGCCAGAAAGGCCGCTGCGCTCCGGTTCTCGAAATTTACCGTTTTCGGCTCGGTCTGAACCAATTCTCGCCGCACTCTGGAATCGCACCAATTCTGCTCAGGCTGAGCTTGTCGAAGCCCGGGCGCGACATTTTCCTCATTATCCGTTAGTAGCCTCACCATGCATTTTCTCGATCAAGCCAAGATTTTCATCCGCTCGGGCCAGGGCGGGCCGGGCGCAGTCGCGTTCCGGCGCGAGATGTACGTCGAATATGGCGGACCCGACGGCGGCAACGGCGGCAAGGGCGGCGATATCATTATCGAGGCGGTGCCGGGGCTCAACACCCTGATCGACTTCCGCTATGCCCAGCACTTCAAGGCCCCGCGCGGGGTCCACGGATCGGGCCAGAACCGCACCGGCGCTGGCGGCAAGGACCTGGTGATCAAGGTTCCGCTCGGCACCCAGCTGATCTCGGACGATGACCGCGAGACTGTGCTGCTCGATCTGACCGAGGCCGGCCAGCGCGTCACCTTCCTGGCGGGCGGGATGGGCGGGCGCGGCAACGCCAGTTACAAGACCAGCACCAACCGCGCCCCGCGCCAGCACCAGCCGGGCGAAATGGGCACGGAAATGTACGTCTGGCTGCGGCTCAAGCTACTTGCCGATGCAGGGCTGCTCGGGCTGCCCAATGCCGGCAAGAGCACCTTCATCAATCAGATCAGCAACACCAAGGCCAAGGTCGGCGACTATGCCTTCACCACGCTCACCCCGCAGCTTGGGGTGGTGCGGCACAAGAACCGCGAATTCGTGCTGGCCGACATTCCCGGCCTGATCGAAGGCGCGGCCGACGGTGCGGGGATCGGTGACCGGTTCCTTGGCCATATCGAACGCTGCCGGGTGCTGATCCACCTGATCGATGTCAACGGGCACGATCCGGCGGACGCGTTGCAGGTGATCGAAGAGGAGCTCGCGATTTACGGCAACGGGCTTGAAGATAAGCCGCGCCTGATTGCGCTCAACAAGATCGACCTGGTCGATACGGAACTGGTGCGCATGTTCACCAAGGAATTGAAGGCTGCGGGGGCGAACAAGGTCTACCCGATCTCGGGCGCGACCGGGCAGGGGATGGACAAGCTGCTCGACGCGGTGATCGAACATCTGCCCGCCGCGACCGCAACCGAACGTCCGGCAGGCGAGCAGGAAGAGGCAGACACGACCGAGTGGTCGCCGCTCTAAGGGGTTTGCGCACCGCGGCGGAATCGCTAAGCCCCGCCGCGATGCAGATAACGCGCCTTGCCGAGCTGGCCGATCCCGCAATTTGTCCCCGATTGGTGGTCAAGATCGGCTCGTCGCTGCTGGTTGGCGGCGAAGGCGTGCGGCGCGCGTGGCTTGAAGGGCTGGTCCGCGAACTCGCTGCAGCGCGGGGGCGGGGGCAGGAACTGATCGTGGTCTGCTCGGGCGCGATTGCGCTGGGCGCGGCCAAACTCGGGCTCGACAAGGGCGGACGGGGCAGCCTCGCCGATGCGCAGGCCGCCGCCGCGGTGGGCCAGATTGCGCTGTCCGGACTATGGGCCGAACTGCTTGGGCTCCACGGGCTGATCGCGGCGCAGCTGCTGCTGACGCTGGAGGACCTGGAAGACCGCCGCCGCTATCTCAACGCTACCGCAACGCTCACGCGGCTGCTCGATGCCGGGGCGGTGCCGGTGATCAACGAGAACGACAGCGTTGCCACGCAGGAAATCCGCTTTGGTGATAACGACCGGCTAGCTGCGCGGGTCGCGCAGGCGGCGGGGGCTAACGCGGTGTTGCTGCTGTCCGATGTCGACGGTTTGTTCGACCGCAACCCGGCCGAGGCGGGCGCGACCATGCTGCGCGAAGTGCGCGGGGTGACCGCCGAGGTTCACGCCATGGCGAGCGGCGGCAGTTCATCGGGCATGGGTTCGGGCGGCATGACCAGCAAGCTCCAGGCCGCCGAAATTGCCGAGCGCGCCGGGATCGCGCTGGCGATCGGTTCGGGTCTGGTCGAGGCACCATTGGCGCGGATCTGCGCTGACGAGATTGGCACATTGTTCCTGCCGTTGCGCAAGGCCGTAGCGCGCAAGGCTTGGCTGGGCGGGCGGCTGCGGCTCAAGGGATCGTTGGTAGTTGATGCCGGGGCGGTTACAGCGCTGGGCAAGGGATCGAGCCTGCTTGCTGCGGGGATCACAGCGATCGAAGGCGAGTTCAAGCGCGGTGACGCGGTTGCCGTGGTCGGCCCCAGCGGTGTGATCGCGCACGGACTGGCCGAATACGATGCTGCCGATTGCCATAAGCTGCTCGGCCGCAAGAACAGCGAGCACGCCGCGCTGCTCGGCTACGCCCCGCGCTCGGCGGTGGTTCACCGTGACCAGATGGAATTCCTGTGATGCTCGCGGTGACCGGCGCGACCGGCTTTGTGGGGCAAGCCGTGCTCGACCGCGCGCATGCCTCCGGCATCGCGGTGCGCGCGCTGGCGCGCAAGGCGCAGGCCCCGCGCGCAGGCGTGGAGTGGGTCATCGGCGATCTCGATGACAAGGCCGCGCTGGCTGCATTGCTTGCCGGAGCCGAGGCCGTCATCCACATCGCCGGGGTGGTCAACGCGCCCGATCCGACGCAGTTCGAAGCGGGAAACGTAAAAGGCACGATGGGCGTGATCGAGGCGAGCCTGGCCGCCGGGGTGCAGCGTTTCGTCCACGTTTCCTCGCTCTCGGCGCGCGAGCCTGACCTGTCAGCCTACGGCGCGAGCAAAGCGCGCGCGGAAAAGCTGGTGCGCGCCAGCGGGCTCGACTGGACCATCGTCCGCCCGCCGGGGATCTACGGCCCGCGCGACGTCGACTATTTCGAGATGTTTCGCCTTGCCCGTTGGGGGATCATGCCGGTGCCGCCGCGCGAAGGCCGCGCCTCGATCATCCACGTCGACGACCTGGCGCGGCTGCTGCTCGCGCTGGTCCCCGGCGGCGAGGACGTGTCGCACCGCGTGTTCGAGCCGGACGACGGGCACAAGCACGGCTGGAGCCATTACGAGCTCGCCCGCGCGATCGGCTGGGCGATGGGACGGCGGCCATGGGTCGTGCATCTCAGCCGCCCCTCGCTCGAACGCGCCGCGCGCGCCGACCGGCTGGTGCGCGGCAGCAGGGCCCGGCTGACTCCGGACCGCGTCGGCTACATGAGCCACCCCGACTGGGTGGTCAGCCCGTTCGACCGCCCGCCAGCAAGCTTGTGGACGCCCGAAGTGCCCACCCGCGAAGGGCTTAAGGCGGCAGCCAAGTGGTACCGCGATAACAAGTGGCTTTGAGGCGTGGATGCGTTAACTTCGCCCCAGACGGAGGACTTGCCATGACCCAGCCCATCGGACGCCGCGAATGCCTGGCCGCTCTTGGCGGCAGCGCTCTCTTGCTTGCTTCTGGCGCAAAAGCAGCGCCGCTTGAACGGCCCCGCGCGGTGCTGAAGAAATACTTTCGCCTGATCAACCAGCGCCGGTTTTACGCCGCGTTCCATGTCTGGGAGCTGGAGACCGACGGGCGCAACGATCTGGGACAGACGCTGGGGCAGTTCACTGCGGGCTTTGCGAAGACCCGCAAAGTCGTGGCGGAAATCGGCCTCGAGGGCGACAGCGATAGCGGTGCGGGATCGGAATACCTCGAGCTATCCGTCACGCTCTATTCGACGCTGAAGTCAGGCAAGGTGCAGATGTTCGAAGGCAGCTACACGATGCGCCGCTCGCTCAACCCGGACGGACATCAGGACTGGCTGATTTACGCCGCCAAGCTGACCCTGGCCGACCGGGATTAGAACGCCGCAGGCGCGATTCGACTCGTTTGACAGAGCGGCGTAGCCTCGCGCGCAGGGGTCGCGAGTCGCGCCGGCTGATTTTCCGGCGCTCGAACGCACGGGGTAACTTACGATGAAAAAGCTGATGATGATCGCCGCTTTGGCGAGCTTGACCGCATGTTCGAAGCCGGACGCAGCGCCTTCCGAAGCCGCTACCGAGGCTACTGCCGCGACGCCTGCGGCGACCACAGCCGAAAACATTGCTGCCGATGGCAAGCCTTCAGTCGGCAAGTTCAAGATCACTTCGCACGACGGCAAGGTGTACATGGAGGAAGACAAGGCCGACGGAACCTACGTCGGCACGCTGGACGGCAAGGTCGTCGAAACCGGCAAGTGGGAGCAGAAGGATCCGGGCACCTTCTGCTTCACCAAGGACACCAAGGACGCAAAGCAAGAGTGCAACGCCGAGAAAGTCGAAGCTGGCAAGTGGACCACCACCAACGCCAAGGGTGAAGTCTCCACGGTCGAGCGCGTCGGCTGAATTGAACCGTTTTGGCGGTGCCAGCGAACTCCCGCCGGTGCCGTCAAACGGTCAGAGGAACGGCTCGTAGCCGGGCGGCAGGTCGGCGGCGACGACTTCGCCGTGGATGCCGCATTCGGTCTTGTCCCAGCCCTTCCACCGGCCCGAACGCGGGTCTTCGCCCGGCGCGACCTTGGTGGTGCAGGGCATGCAGCCGATCGAGGGATAGCCTTGTGCCACCAGTGGGTGACGCGGCAACTTGTGTTCCTCGAAATAGGCTTCGAGGCGTTCCTTGGGCCAATCGGCGAGCGGGTTGAGCTTGAGCTTGCCCTCGTCGATCTCAAACCGGGGAAGCGCAAGGCGGCTTTTGCCCTGGAACGCCTTGCGCCCTGAAATCCAAGCATCGAACGGAACCAGTGCGCGGCGCAGTGGAGCGACTTTGCGAATCTCGCAGCAGCCGTCTGGATCGTATGACCAGCGCAGCCCGGTCGCATCGCGCGCGGCAAGATCGTATGGATCGGGCCGATAGACGCGCAGGTCGGTAAAACCGAGCCGCTCGGCCAGCTCGTCACGGTAAGCCAGCGTATCGCCGAACATCTTCTGGGTGTTGACGAAGATCAGCGGCAGCGCCTTGTCTACCGCGGCGACCAGATGCAGCAGCGCGGCCGATTCCGCACCAAACGAGGAGACCACTGCGATCCGGCCCTTGAGTTCGCCCTCAAGCAGTTCAGCCAGCATTTCGCCGGTCGCCACGCCCGTGAAACGCGCTTCGAGCGCATCGGCATCGGCCTGCACGAAAGCGGGGGAAGTATCGATCACATCGCGCTGGCGGCGGGCTTCAGCCATGCCGCTTCGCCCAGATCGGGATGCGGCCATCGGCGGCGGTCTGGTAAACTTCGGGGTAGCGATCGAATGCCGCCTGCGCATCGGCCGGATCGAGCGGCACTTCGGGGGCGAAGGCATCGAACCCGCAGCGGCGCATGAAGGTCAGCTGATCGACCAGCACATCGCCCACCGCGCGCAGTTCGCCGGTATAGCCGGCCTCGCGCAGCACCCGCGCGGCGGTATAACCGCGGCCGTCGCCATAGACTGGGAAGTTGATCTCGATCAGGCGAATACGGGCGATGTGCGGCAGCAAATCGCGTGCCTCGTCGCCCGGCTCGAGCCGGACTGCGGCGGCGTTCGACTGATCGCCGAAGGCATCGACGGTTACTCCGGGATCGCCCACCGGCTCATCATCGCGGAAACGGAATTGGGCCTCAGCCATAGAGCGCCTCCTTGAACGGGGCCATGCCGATGCGGCGGTAAGTATCGAGGAATCGTTCGCCCTCGGCGCGGGTGCTTAGGTAAAGTTCGGTGGCCTTTTCGACCGCATCTACGATGCCGTCTTCATCGAACCCCGGCCCGGTGATCTGGCCGAGCGAGGTATCCGCACCCTCGCACCCGCCGAGCAGCAGCTGGTAATTTTCGGTCCCCTTACGGTCGACGCCGAGGATGCCGATGTGCCCGGCGTGGTGGTGGCCGCAGGCGTTGATGCAGCCCGAGATCTTGAGCTTGAGCTCGCCGATCTGCTGCTCCTTCGCCGCGAGCCGCTGGCCGATCTTCTGCGCCACCGGGATCGAGCGGGCATTGGCCAGGCTGCAATAGTCGAGCCCCGGGCAGGCGATAATATCGCCGACCAGATCAAGGTTGGCGGTGCCGAGCCCGGCCTCATCCAGCGCCTGCCACAGCGCGTAAAGCTGATCCTTGCGGACATGCGGCAGCACGATGTTCTGGGCGTGGGTTACGCGCAGTTCGTCGAACGAATACTGGGTAGCCAACCGCGCCATCAGCCGCATCTGGTCGGCGCTGGCATCGCCCGGAATTCCGCCAATCGGCTTGAGGCTGATCGTCGCGGCGATGTAGCCGGGTGCCTTGTGGGTAACGCAATTGTTGTCGACCCACAGCGCAAAGTCGGGATCACTGCGGTCAAGCTGGTCGGACAATCCAGTCTCGAACCCCGGATCGGCGAACTGCGCCTTGATCCGCTCCAGCTCGGCCAACGGCGGTTCGATATTCTGCGTGAGCAGGTGTGCGAATTCGGCTTCGACCTGGCGGGTGTATTCCTCCTTGCCCAGTTCGTGGACGAGGATCTTGATCCGCGCCTTGTACTTGTTGTCGCGGCGGCCGTGGCGGTTGTAGACCCGCAGGCAGGCCTCGGCATATGTGATGAACTGATCGAGCGGCACAAACGGATTGATCAGCGGCGCGATCATCGGAGTGCGGCCCATGCCGCCACCGACGTAGAATGCGCAGCCCAGTTCGCCCGCATCGCTGCGCACGATCTGGATCCCTATATCGTGCAGCCGCATCGCTGCTCGATCGGTATCACTGGCGATCACCGCCATCTTGAACTTGCGTGGGAGATAGCTGAATTCGGGGTGGAACGTGCTCCACTGGCGGATCAGCTCCGCATATGGGCGCGGGTCGGTAACCTCGTCGGCCGCAGCCCCGGCGTACTGGTCCGAGCTGGTGTTGCGGATGCAGTTGCCGCTGGTCTGGATCGCATGCATCTCGACCTTAGCAAGATCGGCAAGGATATCAGGTGCTTCATCGAGCTTGATCCAGTTGTACTGGATGTTCTGCCGGGTTGTGAAGTGGCCATAGCCGCGATCGTACTTGTCGGCGATGTCGCCCAGCGCGTGCATCTGCGCGCCGCTCAGCGTGCCATAAGGCACCGCCACGCGCAGCATATAGGCGTGCAATTGCAGGTAGAGTCCGTTCATCAGCCGCAGCGGCTTGAACTGGTCTTCGGTCAGGTGGCCGTCGATCCGGCGGCGGACCTGGTCGCGGAATTCTTCCACGCGGGCATCGACCATCGCCTGATCATAAGTGTCGTATTTATACATTCAGATCACCCATTGCCCGGCAGCGGGATCGGCCGGCTTCAGTGTCAGGTCGGGGCGGACGGTCGGGCCGAGCGCGCGGATGCGTTCCTTGATGTGCGCCGGGCGCACACCATTTTCGTCCTTGGTCGCATCGATCGCATAGGCGGCGTTAACGCGCCGCGCGGCGCTTTCGCGGGCGAGGATCGTATCGGCATGGTCGCCCACATCAATCGCATCTTCAACATGGAGCGACCATTGCACCCCGTCCCACCAGGTAACCGCCCCCGATTTGAGGTCGTTTCCGGTCAGCAATTTCATGACTGTGCCTCCAGCGTGAGCGCGGTGAGCGCGATATCTTCCTGCACGGCGCAAACCTCGCCGATCACGATCAGCGCCGGGCTCTTCACCTTGTGATGTACGATCAGGTCAGACAGCCCGGCCAGCGAGGCGCGCAGCACGCGCATGCCGGGGCGGGTCGCCTGTTCGATCACCGCCACGGGGATTGCGGGCGAAAGTCCGTCGGCGATCAGCTTCTCGGCGATGGCATCCGCAGTGGCGACGCCCATGTAAATCACGAGTGTGCGGCCCGGCCCGGCAAGCCCGGTCCAGTCCTGCTCGGTCAGGCCCTTGCACTGTCCGGCAACGAAGCTGACGATCGATGCACTGGCGCGGTGAGTCAGCGGCATCTGGGCAGCGGCTGCCGCGCCGATTGCGGCACTGATCCCGGGAACCACTTCGACAGCAACTCCGGCCGCGCGGCAGGCCTCAGCCTCTTCACCGCCGCGCCCGAAAATGAGCGGATCGCCGCCCTTGAGGCGGACGACTTCGCGCCCGGCTCGGGCTTCGCGAACCAGCAGCGCATTGATTTCGTCCTGCTGCAAGGTGTGGCGCGAACGCTGCTTGGCGACCGAGACCAGCTCGGCTCCGGCCTTCGCCAGCGCGAGGACTGCGGGATCGACCAGCCCGTCGTGAACGATCAGGCTGGCGTTCATGATCAGCCGCGCGGCGCGCAGGGTCAGCAGATCGGGATCACCGGGGCCGGCGCCGACCAGCCAGACCTTGCCGGGTGTAATGGAGTGTAAGCTCATCCCACTTCAATGGCGCGCCATTGCCCGATGCGCCAACCAGAATGGCTTTGCCTTGGCCTAGATCAGCTTTCCGAGGGTGCTTCGGCAGCAGCATCGGGCGCTGCTTTGGCCGCAGCATAAACCGGGTCAAAGGCGACCTGGATGCCGTTGGCGCTGAACTTGCGCCACACCGCCTTGAGCAGGTCGGAGCGCAGGTTGCCGACGCCGTCTTCGGGGTCTTCGATCCACATCCGCACTTCGAACACGATCGCTTTTTCGCCGAACGAGGCCAGCCAGACCACCGAGGGGCGGCCTTTCATCACGCGGGGCAATTCGCTGGCGGCTTCGAGCATCAGCGCTTCGGCGAGGTCCAGGTCCGAACCATAGGCCACCGGCACCAAGGCTCTTACCCGCACTTCGTGGCTGGAATAGCTCCAGTTCTCGACCGTCGAGGTCATCAGCTGTTCGTTCGGGATCAGGAACTCGATCTTGTCGCGGGTCACTACCGAAACAGCGCGGATCCCGATCCGGCTGACCTGGCCGACCACCTTGTCCGCGCCGGTGCCGACCGCGATTACGTCGCCCGGCTTGATCGAGCGGTCCATCAGCAGGATGATGCCCGAAATGAGGTTGCCGAAGCTCTTCTGCAAACCAAAGCCGATGGCGAGGCCGAAGGCGCCTGAAAACACCGTCAAGGCGGTCAGGCTGATCCCGAGGAATTCGATCCCGGCGAGCCCCAGAACGATCCAGGCCAGGATGTTGAACAGCTTCTGCCCGAGCAGCTGCTGCGCCGGGTCGAGCCGGTGGATGCGGCTGAACACGCGCTTGGAAAAGGCTTCGGCGAGGCGGCCGAAGGCGAACACTGAGATCAGTGTCACGACGATCAGCAGCGCGCGGTAAATCGAGATATGATAGGAGCCGATGTCGAAGCCCATGCTGTCGAGCTGGGCGACGACCTCACCGGCGCTGCTGGCGATGCTCATGCTGAACTCCAGGCCGCCAGCCCGCGTTCGAGGTCGGCGATCAGGTCTGCCGGGTCTTCAAGGCCGATCCACAGCCGGACCGCGTAATGATCTGCGGGCCAGGCCATCACCGCGCGTTCGCGTTCGGGGTGGACACCCAGCGCCAGGCTTTCGTAACCGCCCCAGCTGTAGCCGATCCCGAACAGATCCAGCGCGTCGATCAGGCGGTCACGCGCGGCGCGGTCGCCGTTCTGCATGACAAAGGTGAACAGCCCGCAGCCGCCGGTAAAGTCGCGCTGCCATAGTGCATGGCCGGGAGCATCGGGCAGCATCGGGCAAAGCACCGCGGCCACTTCGGGGCGCTGCTGGAGCCACTTGGCCACGGTCAGCGCGCTTTGCGTCGAGCGTTCGAGCCGCAGGGCCATGCTGCGCAGCCCGCGCAAGGCAAGCGCGGCATCGTCGGGCGAGGCTTGCTGGCCCAGCATCAACGAGCGCTTGCGCAGTTTCGGGTAATATTCGGCGGTCGCGGTAACGCTACCCATCATCACGTCCGAATGGCCGCCAACATGTTTGGTGAGCGCCAGTATCGACAGGTCGACGCCGTGGCTGATCGCCTGAAAACCCGTCGGCCCGGCCCAGGTGTTGTCGAGCAGCACGGCGAGGCCGCGGGCCTTGGCTGCCTGGGCGAGCGCGGGGACATCGCACATTTCCATCGTCAGGCTTCCGGGGCTTTCGAGGAGCACGGCGCGGCTCTGGTCGCCGATCATTGCGGCAAAGCCAGCCACATCCAGCGGATCGAAAAACCGCGTTGTAATCCCATAGTCCTTAAGCGCGCGGGTCGCGAAGGAGCGGGTCGGATCGTAGCTGTTGTCGGAAACCAGCAGCTCGTCGCCGGCCTTGAGCACACTGAGCAGCGCCATCACCGGGGCGGCGAGCCCGGTGGGATAAAGCATCGTCCCCGCTGCGCCCGGTTCCAGCTCGGTCAGGGCATCGCACAGCGCCCACTGCGTTGGCCCACCACGCGCGCCATAATGGAACAGGCCGTCAGCGCTGGGCAGCCGGTCAGCCTCCTGCGCGGCGGTATCCTCGTACAGATAGGTGCTGGCGCGCCAGACCGGGGGATTGACCGCGGGGCCAGTCCACTCGGGCTTGCGCCCGGCGCCGACCAGCCGCGTGCCGATGCCCCGTTTACCTGTACCCTGGCCTGCCATGATCCTCAGGCAGTGGCCTTGGGTGTATCGGGATCTGCGCCCCATTCGGTCCAGCTGCCGTCATAGAGTGCAGTGTCTTCCTTGCCGAGCAGGCTGAGCGCGAACAGCAGCACGCTGGCGGTTACGCCCGAACCGCAGCTTGTGGTCACCGGCTTGCCCAAATCGACCCCGGCAGCCTCGAACGCGGCCTTGAGCCCGGCCTTGTCCTTGAAGGTGCCATCGGCGTTGTAAAGGTCAGTGAAAGGCACGTTCATCGAACCGGGGATGTGCCCGGCGGCGATGCCGGGGCGCGGATCGGGATCGGCCCCGGACCACCGCGTCGCGCCGCGCGCGTCGACCACCTGTTCGGCCTTGGAATGGAGATTGGCGAGCACATCGGCCTTGGTGCGGACGCCCGTATCATCCTGCCACGCGGTGAAGTGGCGGTGGCGCAGCTGTTCTTTGCCTTGCGCGAGCGGGCGGCCTTCGGCCTTCCACTTGGCGATCCCGCCATCAAGCAGCGCGACATCGTGCGCGCCGAACATCTTGAGCATGAACCAGGCGCGCGCCGCAGTTTTCACCGCGCTATCGTCGTACAGAACGATCCGGCTGCCATCGCCGAGGCCCAAGGACTGCATGCGGCTGGCGAACTTTTCAGCCGAGGGCAGCATGTTCTCAACCGGGTTCGACGTGTCGGTCAGATCGGCAAGGTCCATGAACACCGCGCCGGGAATGTGCCCGGCTTCGTATTCGGCCAGCGCATCGCGGCCCGTTCCGGCCAGGTGCTTGGTGCAATCGACGATCCGCAGATCGCTTGCCCCCAATTCATTGGCAAGCCATTCGGTCGTAACCAGACTATCCATAATTTTCGCGTCCTCCTCGCGCAGTCCATTCCGGCCGCCGCGTCCCTCTCTCGCTGCAGTTGCGAAAAGCCTAGCCGCGCGATGGTTTCCCGTCGAGGGGGTTAATTGACCGCGCGCTGGCCAAGTTTGGAGTAAGTGCGCGGGCCAAGGTCGAGCCGGAACGGGCGCAGGCCTGCGCCGGGCGTGTCGGCGGTTTCGCCCACGACCCAGGTCTGCACCTTGACCAGCGGTTCGCCAGCGGGCGTGCTGGCTTCGACCCGCAGCCGGGCGAGCGGCACGAAGAACGCGGCGTCGCCGGCGCGGATCGGGTTGAGCGAGGCGAGCGGCAAGCGGAAATCGCCCTTGAACTCAGCGCTTTCGCCGGGGGCCAGCGTGACCAGAGCGTGGCGCAGTTCGAGCCGTTCGCTGCTGCAGGCGATCTGCTGTTCGGGCGGAAGCGAGGCGTGCGCAGCGATCATGTCGCCCTCGATCGCCAAGGCCGAAAGCGTGTCGGGGGAATTGTTGGTCAGGGTCAGCGTGTAGCTGAGCGTGGTCGCCATTAGCGAAGCGCTCATCCGCCGGGCTTCGAGCACGAGGCCAAGGCCGGGTGGCGCAGCGGCGGCCGGTGCGGCGCTGAGCTGCGGCTCGGGCAGCGGTGCTGGAGCTGGCGCTGCGGGTTGCGGTGCAGGCGATCTGACCACCGGCGGGATGAATTCAAGCAGCGGCACCGCCGTCTTGCGGCGGCTGCGCCACCACAAGGCGGCAAACAGCGCGGCAAGCAGCCCCGCCGCCCCGGCGATCCACGGCCAGATCGATGCGCCTGAAGGTGCCTCTGCGGCGGCGCCGGCGGTGTCAATCGTTGGGCCGGGACCGGGAACCGCACTGCTGCTGGGCAGCGGGAAGGGGGTAATCGCAGGCGCGCTTGTGCTTGGTGAAGGCGCGGCGCTGGCGGCCGGCGCAGCTCCCGATGTAATGCTGGGAGCGGGAGCGGCATTGCGCGGCGCGGCGCTGGTGCGCACGGCTGGGGCAGACCTCACTGCGGCGCTTGGTGCGGTCGTCGGACTTGCCACTGGCACCGGCGCGGGGGTCGGACTGGGGCGCGGCACGGGCGCGCGGATGATCGGTGCGTCGGCGTCGACCGGGCCTTGCGCACGCGGATTGCTGGTCGGGCGCGATGAAGGGATCGAGAAATCCGGGACGCCTTGCGTTTGCGCCGCCAGCGCGCTGGGCACGAGCAGCAGCGCCAGCGCCGCTGCGCCGGTCATCGCTTTCGCATTGCCCCCCAAATTCACCATCGAACGTCCCATGATTGCGCGAGCCCGCGCGCTAGCGCTTCACGAACTGAATAGGAAGTGAACTCACACCTTCCAACCGCCGACTTGTGCTGACGCTGCGATCGGGGCATGGCGCGTGGCATGGCAGACACACCTCTCCACCTCGGCCAGACCAGCACATTGCCCACCTCGCCCGAGGCCGCAGTGCTCGATTATGTGCCCAATCCGCGCATGGGGGCGCTCTATCTGGTGCGCTTTGCCGCGCCCGAGTTCACCTCGCTGTGTCCGGTGACCGGCCAGCCCGATTTCGCGCACGTGGTGATCGACTATGCGCCGGGCGAAACCATCGTCGAATCGAAGAGCCTCAAGCTGTTCCTCGGTTCGTTCCGTAACCACGCGGGGTTCCATGAGGACGTGACCGTGGGCATCGGCGAACGGCTGGTGGCCGAAATGCAGCCCAAGTGGCTGCGCATCGGCGGCTACTGGTACCCGCGCGGCGGTATCCCGATCGATGTGTTCTGGCAGAGCGGCGCGGCGCCTGATGGGTTGTGGGTGCCCGATCAGGGCGTGGCCGGGTATCGCGGGCGGGGCTAAGCCAACTCGCGGATGATGTGCAGCAGCGCATCGACATCCGCATCATCGTGATAGAGCGCAAAGCCGATCCGCAGCACGTCACCGCGCAGGTCGGTGACCACGCCTTGCGCAGTCAGCGCCTCATGTATCGCCGGAGCCGCTGCGCCCTGTAAGGCCAGAAACCGCGCGTCGGCCCCGCTGATGAGCTGCAACTGCGGGAACGGTTCGGCGGCGATGAAGCGGGCCTTGAGGTTGTTGCAATGGTCTGAAATCGCGGCAGTCGTCAGCTGCTCGCGCGCCAACGTGCGCTGCACCGCGTTGAAGCGGTAGAGGCCCGAGGGATCGAAGGTGCTGCCCAGGAATCGGCGGCCGTCGGGTGCGTAACCCAGCTCGCCCTGCTTGGCGGTCAGGCTGTCGAACGCGGCGTACCAGCCGGTGTATGCGGGGCGCGGGGCAAAGCCCGGCGGAGCGTGGAGGAAGCATACGCCTTCGCCGGCCATGGCGTATTTGTAGCCGCCGGCGAGGTAGAAAATCTGGTCCGCCACGCCGGAAAGGTCTGTCGGGGTGGCCATGAAACCGTGGTAACCGTCGATCACGACCCATGGGCCGTCCGGTCTGGCCAGCGCGGCGAGTGCTTCGATCCCGCCGAGCGACTGCCCGGAATTGAACTGTACCTGGCTGGTGAAAATCAGGTCGAATTGGCCAGTCTGCGCGGTCTCGACCACCCGGTCGAGCGGCACCGTAGTCAGCTCGATCCGGCCCGCCTCAGCCCAGCGCTCCGACTGACGGCGGAACGAATGAAACTCGCCGTCGCTCGCCAGAATTCGCGGGCGCGCCATCGGCTGGGCCGAGACGATCCGCACCAGCAATTCGTGTGTGTTGGGCGCAACGGCGATCGTCGCCGGATCGGGCAGGCTGAGCTCGGCGGCGATGTGTCGCTGCGCTTCGGGGATGACCTCGGCGAAAATGCGGTCCCACTTGTGGTCGGCCAGCATCGCCGCGTCTTCCCACCCCGCCATCTGCCCGGCAAAGCTTGCGTCGGGCCACAGGTGATGGCTGTGCGCGGCGAAATGCAACCGCTCCGGCGCGGCTTCGAGCGCGCGGCTGAACAGGTGTTTGAAGCTCAAAGCCCAGCCCTCATAGGGCCGTCCGAAGCGACCACAACTCGGGGAAGGCGCGCTTGCCCAGCGTCGAATGGAGGTAGCTTACCCCCGCAGTCCCCCCGGTGCCGCGCTTGCCGCCGATCACCCGCTCGACAGTCAACACATGCTTGTGCCGCCAGGTCGCCATCGCATCGTCAAGATCGACCAGTTTTTCCGCGAGCTGGTAGAGATCCCAGTATGTCTCCGGCTGCTGGTAAACCGTCAGGAACGCCGCCTCGACCGAAGGGTGCGGGGTATACGGCTGGGTCACATCGCGCGACAGCACCTCTGCCGCGATTGGCAAACCCGCCCGCGCGGCCGCAGCAATCGCCTCGTCCCACAGGCTCGGTGCGGCCAGCGCAGTCTCAAGCGCCGCACGCGCCTCGGGCCGGTCGGCCTGATAGGCAATGAACTTCGCGTCTTTGAGCCCGAGCAGGTATTCGACCGTGCGGAATTGATCCGACTGAAACCCCGAACTTGGCCCCAGACCTTCGCGAAAATTGGTGTAGTCGCTCGGCGTCATCGTCGCCAGCACGTCCCAGCTGAGCGTCATCACCGTCTGGATCCGGCTGACCCGCGCGAGTGCCTTGTACGCCGGCACCAAAGCATCGGCGCGGACCTGCGACAAGGCCAGCCGCAGTTCGCGGATCATCTGGCCCAGCCACAGTTCCTTGGTCTGGTGGATGACGATGAACAGCATCTCGTCGTCAGCGCCCGACTGCGGGTGCTGGCTGGTCAGCAGCTGGTCGAGCGCGAGATATCGCGCGTAGGTCATCTTGTCCGATGTCATGGCGCTGGCCTCAAAACACCGCCTTGGGCTTGTCCTCGTTCATCATCGCCTGGCGCACCAAGGGGATCGGCGGGCCGCCGTATTCGAGGAAGGCATCGTGGAACGCCTTCCACCCGGCGCGGCCGCCGCGCGATGCGGTCCAGTCTTCGCGCAGCTTGCGGATCATCAGCTTGCCCAGCGTATAGTTGAGGTAGGCCGGGTCATAGGCCCCGCGCCGCGCCTGCTGTTCGGCAGTGCCCGCGTCCTGAGAGCAGGCGGTCTCGAAGAACTGGGTCGATTGCGCCACGGTCATCCCCGCGGTGTGCAAGCGGATCGCCGAAAGGAAGCGGCAATCACGTAGCAATGCGTTGCTGAGCTGGCCGATATGCATTTCGGGATCGCCGTTGCCGAGGCCCGCTTCCCACATCAGCTCTTCGCTGTAATGCGCCCAGCCTTCGGCAAATGCATAGCCGACGAACATCCGCCCGAACACCGAAGGCGCGCGATTGGCGTGAAGGAACTGGAGGAAGTGCCCGGGCATCACCTCGTGCACCGAAGTGAACATCAGGTCGTCCACGCCGGGAATGTAATCGAGCTGCTTGGCCTTGGGCCACGAAGGATCGGGCGCGGCGATGTAGTAGATCGACGGAATGCCCTTTTCGAGCGGCCCCGGCGGATCGATATAGGCCCCGTTCTGCGCATTATACGGCGGGCTCTGGCGGACCAGCGCCTGCTCGGTGCCAGGGATTGTGACCAGATCCTTGGCCTTGATGAAAGCGGTCAGCATCGGGATCTGCCGGGTCGCTTCGGCGACCGTGTCGTTGCCGGCGGGCTTGTGCGCGCTCATCTTGGCCATGCAGGCCTGAACGGTCTGGCCCGGCGTGTAGACCGCGCAGGCTGCCTTTAGCGCATCCTGATTGCGCTTGAGATCCGCCTCGCCAACCTTTTCCAGATCGGCCAGCGGCATGTTCACCGCTTCGGTATCGTTGAGCATCTGGGCAAACTTGTCCGGCCCCAGCGCGAACGAGGCGCTCGCCCCCTGCTGGCCTTTGAGCCAGGCTGACAGGTCGGCCATCGCGGTCGAGGCCTTCGCAGCGGCATCCTTGAGCCGGGCCTGCAGCGCACCGTCCTTCACATCGGCAAAGGCGGTGAGCAGGTCCTTGCCGTAAAAATCGGCATAGCCGGTGAAGGCCGAGGCGCCGTAGATCACCAGCGGTTCGCCCAGCGGCCCTTTGAGGTTGCCCTTGATCGCGGCGGCGGCTGCCGGCACGCCTTCAAGGAACGTCGCCAGTGCCTTGGCGCGGGTTGGCCGGTCGGCATATTCGCGCGCCAAGTAGACGTTGGGATCGAACGCGCCGACGTACCACGCGGGGTTGGTGTGTGGCTGGTCGGCTACTTCGAGCCAGAACAGCTGACCCTTGGCGACCTGGATCATGTAGTCGCGCTCAAACTTTTCCTTGCCGGTGACGGCGGTGTAGCCCTCTGCGTCGTCGATCACCTTGCGCAGGAAATCGCCACGCGCCTTGAGGCCCGCCGCGCTCCAATCGGCCCACTTGCCGTCATACTGGTGTGCGCCCTGATAGACCGCAAAGCCAGGGTCGAGCTTGAGCCAGCCATCGATCGTCCCTTGCGCAAATTGCGCCCAGGGCTGCTGCGGGGCGGTGTGCCCGACCATGTTGCACGAGGCGAGCGCGGCTGAGGCTGCGAGTGCGAGAATGCTGCGACGAAGGCCCATGAAATATGCTCCGGATCGGCGAAATGTTGCGCGCCGAAACTGCGCGCATATCGCCCCCGGGGCAAGTGCCGCTGGTCGATTGCCCGCGTATTTTCATGGCGGATCAGCGGGTGCCAAGACCTCGTGCGATGATCCCGCGCAGGATCTCGCGGGTACCGCCGCGCAAAGACCAGCTCGGCGCGTTGAGCGTGATGTTGGCGAGCACCGCGGCATAGGCGCTGGCCGCCGCCGGATCGGGCTCGCAGTCGATCAGCTCGCGCGCAATATCCGACATGGCCTGCTCGAACACCGCGCCGACATCCTTGACGATCGAGGCCTGCAGGCCGGCATCCTGCTTGTCCTGCAGCATCGCGGTCACCGACCGTGACAGGCGGCGCAGCACCGCGAGGCGCGCGGTGACTTTGCCCAATACGATCTGCGCGGCATCGCTGTCGCTGCCCTTGAGCTGTTTGATCACCTGATAGAGCAGCTCGATCGAGGAGAGGAACCGTTCGGGGCCCGAGCGTTCGAAGGCGAGTTCGCTCATCACCTGATTCCAGCCATCGCCTTCCTGGCCGAGCAGCATGCTCGCTGGCACTGCGGCATCCTCGAAATGCATCTCGTTGAAGTGGTGTTGGCCAGCGAGATCGATGATCGGTCTGATCGTCAGGCCGGGGGTATTCTTCAAATCGACCAAGAGCTGGCTGGTGCCCTGCTGGCGGTCGGCCGGGCCGCCGCTGCCG
>JANYEY010000075.1 GCA_025359685.1 Sphingomonadaceae bacterium
AACGGGAAAAACGGCTCAATCCGGCGCATCTGCGCCTTACTCAGCAAAAACGGAACATTCATCGACAGCGCCTCCTCAACGCCGCCTTTGAATCAACCAATCACACCCGACGCAAGCAATTTAACAGGTCCTGACCCTAGAAGCAGGCGGTGACACTGCGGGGCCGGAGAAGGACCTGTCGCAGCTCCTGTCCGAACTCGCCATCGTAACCGATTCCAAGCAGTTGAAGCTCGCCCAAGACATGCAGCGCAATCCCGACTGGTACATGGGCGGTCTCGATTCGAACTATGAAGGTGAGAATGAAGGAGATCGCGATCGGGGCGATGGGCCAACACCGGCATATGGCAACCCGGCAATCGGCGAAGACCCCAATGCTGCCGCGCGCCAGCAGCAATATAAGGACAAGGAACGCGCCGAAGATGCCTCAGCGCCGATGGACGAAGCGCGCGGCGAGGATGCCGGCGGCAACGGCACCTCGGGCAGGGAATAGGCCAGCCGGCCGTGCGCAATCTGGTGGTGCCCCTGCTGCTGATGGTCCTGGCGGCTTGCGGTTGGGGACAATCGCGCGGTCTGGCATCCTATGAAATGAGCGGCTCCGTGGACCAAGTCGCCGCCAAGATTGCGGCGCTGGCCAGTTCGCATTCGTCGCTCAGCCGGATCGACGCGCGCCGACCGACGCTGCGCGTGCAAAGCGAAATCCGCGATGGCAGGGGCGAGGTAACAATTGCCGTTCCTGGCGGGGGCGGCCAGCGCGACGTCGCACTGAACTTCAAACTGTCGCCCGAGAGCGAGGACAAGCGGACCATGGTCGTGCTGACCATGGATGCACCCGATCTGGGCGAGCTCGATCTTGGTATTGACCGGTTTGCAGGCCGCAAGAGCATCGGCCGCGAATTCGGCGAGGCGCTTGGCAATCTGGCTGACAAGGTCAATCCCCCGGAAATCCGAACCAACCGAGACAAGAGTTCGAAAGACTGTTCGACCTGGCAGCCGTGCTTGATGACCCGGCCTTGCTGGCTCGAGTCAAGGCACGCGGTCAGCAGGAAGGAGCGGTTGACTTCCTGTTTGCCCATCCGCCTCGGCCGCGCGAAAATGCCGACTAAACGTCAGCGCACTGCCAGCACGATCTTGCCGATGTGGCTGCCGGCTTCCATGCGCGCATGGGCTGCGGCCGCCTCACTTAGCGGGAACGTCTGGTCCATCACCGGGCGAATGACGCCGCCGGTTACCAACGGCCAGGCCAGGCTGCGAATTTCTTGCGCCAGCAGCGCCTTGAACTGGTTCGAGCGCGGGCGCAGGGTCGAGCCGGTCAGGGTCAGGCGGTGGCGCATCACTTCAGCCATGTTGATCGTTGCCTGCAGCCCACCCTGCACCGCGATCGTCACGTGGCGGCCATCGTCGGCAAGGCACTTGAGGTTGCGCATCACATAGTCGCCCGCGACCATGTCGAGCACAATCTGCACGCCCTGGCTGCCGGTGATCCGCGCCACTTCTTCAACGAAATCAGCGGCTTTGTAGTCGATCGCGTGATCGGCCCCGATCTGCAGCGCAGCCGCGCATTTGTCCGCCCCGCCGCAAGTGACGATCACGGTCAGGCCGAACGCCTTGCCCAGCATGATCGCCATCGTGCCGATTCCGCTGGTCCCGCCGTGGACCAGCAGCGTCTCGCCCTCTTTGGCCCAGCCGCGTTCGAACACGTTGTGCCACACGGTAAATAAGGTTTCCGGCAGCGCGGCGGCCTCGTCGAGTGGAAGGTCGGCCGGCACTTCGAGGCAGAGCGCAGCGACCGCGAGGCTATATTGCGCATAGCCGCCGCCCGCCACCAGCGCGCAGACCTTGCGCCCAAGCAGCGCCGGATCGGCGCCTTGTCCCAGCGCGACAACTTCGCCCGCAATCTCGAGCCCAGGGATCGGTGAGGCGCCCGGCGGGGGCGGGTAAAACCCCTGGCGCTGGATCACATCGGGGCGGTTGACCCCGGCGAAAGCGACCTTGACCAGCACCTCTCCTGCGCCGGGCCGGGGCACGGGTGCATCGGCCAGCCGCAGGACTTCGGGGCCACCGGGAGCTTCGAAGCCGGAGAATTTCATAGTTTCTGGAATGAATTCAGACATTTAAGAAACCCTGTTGCATGGAGGCCACTGCCCCACAGCCCTAGCTCGCTGGCGAGTTGACAGCAAGGCCGCGCCGTCCGATTCTGCTGGGCGATGGACGATGACCTGCCTCGGCCCAAAGGTGACGCCGCCGCCGCGCTGGCGAAGGAAAGTCTTGACCCCTATTCACTGGCCGAACTGGAAGAGCGGATCGATCTGCTCGAGGCCGAGATCGCCCGGATCAGGGCGCACCGCGACAAGGCGGCCGCGCACCGCGCCGCTGCAGACTCACTTTTCGGCAAGCCGGCCTGATGGCCCGGCCCCAGTCTTTTTTCCGTCAACCTTTTCGCCGCCACAGTGCGTTCCCATATAGGTCTGGCCATATAGGTTTGGTTAACCACGCTGCTTCATATTCTCCGGACATGCCAAATTCACGTTGCGGAGCGCCTACCTCACAACCGAGAGACCAATAGATGCCCAGTTTCGCCCAGAGCCTTGAGAAGACGCTGCACGCCGCGCTCGCCAACGCGTCGGAGCGTAGTCACGAATATGCGACGCTGGAGCACTTGCTGCTGGCGCTGATCGAAGACGCGGACGCGATGCAGGTAATGGAAGCCTGCGGGGTCGATCTCCCCGAGCTGGCCGAGGTGGTAAAGCAGTACCTTGACCAGGAATACCAGTCGCTGAAGACGCAGGAGAAGGGCGATCCTTCGCCCACAGCGGGATTCCAGCGCGTGATCCAGCGCGCAATCCTGCATGTGCAGTCTTCCGGCAAAGACACCGTGACCGGCGCGAACGTGCTGGTTGCGCTGTTTTCCGAGCGCGACAGCTACGCGGTCTATTTCCTCCAGCAGCAGGACATGACCCGGCTCGACGCGGTCAGCTACATCAGCCACGGGATCGGCAAGGGCGGCAAGCGGATCGAGGACCGCACCCCGCAGGGCATTGAAAGCGAAACGCCTCAGGCCGAGGACAAGGCCGCCGCCAAGGACAGCAAGAAAGATTCCGCGCTCGACCAGTTCTGCGTCAACCTCAACGAGAAGGCGCTGGCCGGCAAGATCGATCCGCTGATCGGGCGGGGTCCCGAAGTCGACCGGACGATCCAGATCCTGTGCCGCCGTTCCAAGAACAACCCGCTCTATGTGGGCGATCCGGGCGTGGGCAAGACCGCCATCGCCGAAGGCCTGGCGCGCAAGATCATCGAAGGCGAAGTTCCCGAAGTGCTGACCAATGCGGTGATCTATTCGCTCGACATGGGCGCATTGCTGGCAGGTACACGGTATCGCGGCGACTTCGAGGAGCGGCTCAAGCAGGTCGTCTCCGAGCTTGAGAAGATGCCCGACGCGGTATTGTTCATCGACGAGATCCACACCGTGATCGGTGCCGGCGCGACCAGCGGCGGGGCAATGGATGCCTCTAACCTGCTGAAGCCCGCGCTCAGCGGCGGGTCGATCCGCTGCATCGGTTCGACCACTTACAAGGAATTCCGCAACCACTTCGAAAAGGATCGCGCGCTGCTGCGCCGGTTCCAGAAGATCGACGTCAACGAACCCACGGTCGAGGACACGATCAAGATTCTCAAGGGCCTGCGTAGCGCCTTCGAGGACCATCATAAGGTCAGGTACACCCCAGAGGCGATCAAGACTGCGGTGGAGCTTTCAGCGCGCTACATCAACGACCGCAAGCTGCCCGACAAGGCAATCGACGTGATCGACGAGGTCGGCGCGATGCAGATGCTGGTGCCGCCAAGCAAGCGCAAGAAGGTCATCACCGCGCGCGAAATCGAGGCGGTCATCGCCACCATGGCGCGGATCCCGCCCAAGTCGGTCTCGTCCGATGATCGCTCCGCGCTCGAACATCTTGAGCGCGACTTGAAGCGCGTCGTGTTCGGACAGGACCAGGCGATCGGAGTCCTGTCGAGCGCAATGAAGCTCAGCCGCGCGGGCCTGCGCGATCCGGAAAAGCCGATTGGCTCGTTCCTGTTCTCAGGGCCCACAGGCGTGGGCAAGACCGAAGTCGCCAAACAGCTCGCCAGCATCATGGGCATTCCGATCCAGCGCTTCGACATGTCCGAATATATGGAGCGCCACTCGGTCAGCCGCCTGATCGGCGCGCCTCCGGGCTATGTCGGCTATGATCAGGGCGGTCTGCTGACCGATGCGATCGACCAGCAGCCGCACTGTGTGCTGCTGCTCGACGAGATCGAGAAGGCGCACCCCGACCTGTTCAATATCCTGCTGCAGGTGATGGATCACGGCCGGCTCACCGATCACCACGGCAAGACAGTCGATTTCCGCAATGTCGTGCTGATCATGACCACCAATGCCGGGGCGAGCGACATGGCCCGCAACGGCATCGGCTTTGGCGACGTATCCAAGGCCGACGCGGGCGACGAAGCGGTCAAGCGGATGTTCACGCCAGAATTCCGCAACCGGCTCGATGCGATCGTGCCGTTCGCGTACCTCGGCACCGAGGTGATCGCGCGGGTGGTCGAGAAGTTCGTGCTCCAGCTGGAGCTGCAACTGGCCGACCAGAACGTCCACATCCAGTTCGACAGCGATGCCCGCGAATGGCTCGGGGCGCGCGGCTATGACAAGATGTACGGCGCGCGGCCGATGGCGCGGTTGATCCAGGAAAAGGTCAAGCAGCCGCTCGCTGAGGAACTGCTGTTTGGCAAACTGCGCCACGGCGGCGAGGTGCACGTTTCGGTGAAAGATGGAGCGCTGTCCTTCGAGCTCACCCCGGCCCCGCCGAAGCTGGTCAAAGGCAGGAAGACCCCGCCCAAGGCCGCGGCCAAGCGCAAACCGAAGGCCGCTCCTGAGACCAGCGGCGACAGCAGCGAATAAAGGGTTGGCTCGCGGCCTGGATGCGCGCTTAGGTCCAGGCCGTGAAGCCCAAACTGCTTACCACCTTGCGCGAAACGACCCCGGCCGTGCTGGGGGCGGATTTGCTTGCCGGTCTAACTGTGGCGATGGTCGCGGTTCCCTTGAGCATCGCGATCGCGATTGCATCGGGCGCGCCGCCGGCCACCGGACTGATCACCGCGATTGTCGGCGGGTTCCTGGTCTCGCTGCTGGGCGGAAGCAGGGTTCAGATCGGCGGACCGACCGGGGCGTTTATCGTCGTGGTCTACGGTGTCATTGCTGCCCATGGCTACGACGGGCTGGTACTCGCCACGCTGATGGCCGGAGTGATCCTGGTGATCGGCGGCCTGCTGCGGGCCGGCAACCTGATCGCGCTCGTCCCTGAGGCGGTGATCAACGGGTTCACGATCGGCATCGCGGTGATCATCGCCGCCAGCCAGATCAACGATCTGCTCGGCCTCGGGGTCGCGAAGGTCCCGGCCGATTTCCTTGAAAAGATGCCCGCTCTATGGGCGGCGCGCGCCAATCTCAGCTGGCCCGCGGTGGGGCTGGGTCTGGCCACATTGCTGGCGATTGTTGCGCTGCGGCGCATGTTCCCGCGCTTGCCGGGGTTGATCGTCGCAATGGGACTTGCCTCGCTTGCGGCGGCATACCTGCACTTGCCGGTCGATACGGTCCAATCGCGCTACGGCGAATTGCCGGGCCATCTGCCGCTGCCCGCCTTGCCAGAGATGTCGCTTGCCCGGCTGATCGAACTGCTGCCCTCGGCGTTGACCATCGCGTTCCTGGCGGCGATCGAATCGCTGCTCTCGGCGATGGTGGCCGACCGGATGATTGAAAGCCATCATCGCCCCAACGCCGAACTGCTGGCGCAAGGCGCGGCCAATATCGGTTCGGCATTGTTTGGCGGACTTCCGGCGACGGGCGCGATTGCGCGAACCGCCACCAATGTTCGCGCTGGCGGCAAGACCCCGCTGGCCGGGATCTTCCATGCGCTGATCATCCTGCTGGTGATGCTGGTCGCGGCCCCGCTTGCCGGGTACCTGGCCATGCCCGCAATGGCCGCCTTGCTGCTGATTACCGCCTGGAACATGAGCGAACCGCACAAGTGGCGCGGATACTGGCAAGCCCCGCTGAGCGAGCGGGTCCTGCTGCTCGTAACGCTGCTGCTGACGGTTTTGACCAGCCTGACGATCGCGATCGGAGTGGGTGTCGCCCTGGGATTCGTACTGCGGCGGCGCAACAGTCTCCTCCCGTCCGGTGGATCCTAGCCCCGGCGTGCTAAGCGGCGAGGCTGTAAAGTGGCGCGGGATTTGCCCTGCCCGCGCCGTCAGGTCCGACGATCAGAAGTGGATTGTGACGTGGCCTTCACAACCCCAGTTGCCATGGCTGTCGGCCGAGCACGACATCCCGGCATCGCCCGAGCGCATGTCCGCGTCGAGCACCGGATCGACTACTTCGGCGCGGGTCCGGGCCTTGTTCAGTGCTTCCCAAAACACCGGAAGGCAGTTGTCGTTCACGTAACCCCGGAAGGCGTCGATATCCATTCCGACCACTTCGGGATCGACCGAGCATTCGAAGTTGCAAGACTTGTACATGTTCATTCTCCTTTGCTTAGATGCTGAAGGGCCGCTGCGCCTGAAACGCATCGGTATTGTCTCCGAGGATCTGACGGGCCGGTTTTTGCTGCCGTGGCATGTCGTCCGTCAGGGCGCCGAAGAGCTCGGTGTACGACCCCGACCAGGCGCCATCGGCCCAGCGGTTCAAAAGTTTGGTCGTGAAAAAGCCATTGCCGATGCCATCACCGGCGAGCTGGTCGTCCTGGCACGCGGCGAAAAGCTGCAGGACGCAGCGCAGCTCGCCGCGCGCGCCGGCAGCGGCGAGGGCTGCTGCGTCTTCATAATCGTCGGCGTTGGCACGGTAGATCGCGCGAGCCTGCGGTTCGGGAATCCCGCGGAGCAGTTCACCGCGATCGGGATCAGGGTGAAGCGGGTGATCGGGATCATCGCCGGCGATGATGCGGGCGACCGTGCCCGAGTGGCACGAATCCGACACGATCAGCAGCCGCACTCCGGGGCGGAACAAGGTGTAGAGGCCGTAAAGCTCGTCATCGAGCATCATGCGGTCGTAAAGACACCAGGTCTCATCAAGCGAGTCGGTTTCGTCGCCGTTGCGATCGAACACGTTGCTGCCGTGTCCAGCGTAGCTGAGGAACACGAGATCGCCGCTGATAGCCTTGTCGGCCAATCCGGTCAGGGCCCTGGCGAAGTTGCCGACGGTGGCATTCGCGTCGGCCAGCTGTGCTACCTCGAACCCGCATTTGCGAGCGATCGCGGCCATCGCGGTGGCGTCGGCCACCGGGTTCTTGAGAGCCTGGTCGGAGCCATAGTGCGCTGCCGAAACGCGGTTCAGGCCCATGTGTAGTGAATATCCGGTCATGATTTTCCTCCTGCTACGAGGAAAATCCTAGGCAGTCGGCCCAGGCTGCGCCGTGACAGCCGTCACGCGTCGATCAGAAACATTTTCTCGCTTCCGGTCGCGCCGCGCAACAGTTGCAGCCGTGACTTGGCGGTCCCCAGCGCCTCGGCCAGCAAGATCAGCACCGCTTCGTTAGCCTTGCCGCCGTGCGGCATGGTGCGCACCTTGACCAACACGACGCCGCTGCCAAGCTCGAGGCTATCGCTGCGCGCGCCCGGTATGACCCGCACGGCAAGCCGGCCTTGCGGATCGGCCAGCGCGCGGATCGCTGCCGCCGAAGGAAGGTCAGACTTTGGCCGGGCCATCGAACAGCGCGCGGTGGTGCCTGGCGTTCTCGACGTAGTGCCCGACGCCAAGTTGCAGCCCGGCGATCATCCGGTCATCAAGATCACGCATGAAGGTGGCGGGCCGGCCGCTCCACAATTGGCGGGCTGGGATACGCTTGCCTGGCGCGAGCAATGCGCCCGCGGCAAGCATGCCTTCGGCCTCGATCACGCAGCCGTTCATCGTCTGCGCGGCAAAGCCGACGAAGCCTTTGTCCTCGATCACAGTGCCGTGGATCATCGCCATGTGGCCGATCAGCACGTCATCCCCGATCAGGGTCGGATAGCCTTCGGGCCGGCCCGGCATCGGCCCGTCACAGTGGATCACGCTGCCATCCTGGACGTTGCTGCGCGCGCCGATCACGATCCGGCTGACATCGCCGCGCAGCACGCAATTATACCAGATGCTCGCATCCGGCCCGATTTCGACATCGCCGATGATCCGGCAGCCCGGCGCGATGAAGGCGCTATCGTGGATCCGCGGCGACTTGCCTTGGATGCCTATGATCGTGGTGTCAGGACGTGGAGTCATCAGCGCATTCCCAGGAAGTTATGCCATGTCACATAAGGCAGGAATGAGGCATAGTCATCGCGCCACACGTTGGGCGCTGACTTGCCCAGCACCCGCCACGGCGCATCGGGATCGAGCGCCTTGATCCGTTCGATCTGCTCCGGATCGCGGCTGACCGCGACCCAGCTGGTCGCCCAGTAGTCGGTCTCGGCGGGCGGGTTGTCGTCGCGCAGTACCGCCGACAGCCCCCGCGCCTTGAGCTCGGCCGCGAGCGCCGGTTCAAGATCGATGAAATTGTTCGAGATGTGGACCATCATCACCCCGTGTTCGCTCAGTGCATCGAGATAGACCCCGAAGGCTTCGTGCGTGAACAAGTGCATCGGCACCGAATCGGATGAAAAGGCATCGATCGCGAGCAAGTCAAAACTGCCGCGCGGCATCTTCGCCAGTTCAAGCCGCGCATCGCCGAGTACTACCTTGGCCTGCGGCGCGCACAGATCGAGGTAAGTAAAGGTCCCGTTGCGCGACAGGTGCAGGACTGCCGGATCGATCTCGAAAATCGTCCAGGGCTGATCGCCTTGGGCAAAGCATGCGAGCGTGCCGGTGCCCAGCCCAAGCACCCCGACCCGCGCCTGCGGTCCCAGCAAGTCGCGAGCATTGCCGAAGACCAACCCCGCACCCGATCCCGGACCATAGTAGGCGAGCGGCGTGCGGCGGCGCAGCGGATCGATCGATTGCTCGCCGTGAACCGTGGTGCCGTGGAGCATCGTGCGCAGCTTTTGCTCAGGATGCTCGCGGATCGTATAGATCCCGAAATAGCTGCGCGTGCGCAGCCCCGCGCGCGAATCGACCAATGTATCGTATCCGCCCTGCGCCAGCATGATGCCGAGCAGGAACGCCGTGACCGCCCAGCGCCACGGCACCAGCGCCAGTCCAAGCAAGGCCGCCGCCGCGCCCAACGGCCAGCGCAGCGGGCGTGAATCGACATAAATGTTCGCTTGGTAAAGCTGCCACAGCAGCACCGCGCCAATGATGAGAATGCCGGCCAGCACCGCGCGCTGCAGCGGGCCTTCGAACCCGGGAACCTTGTGCCATTCGGGCAGCACGCCGCGCGGCAGCAACATGGCCGCAGCAAGGATCAGCAACGGGTATTCCCAGACCCAATCGAACGCGAGCGGTGCGATCAGCGCGGTAAACACCCCGCCCAGCGCTCCGCCCGCTGACATCGCAAGGTAGAAGGTGGTGAGCTGCTCGGGTGCCGGGCGCAGGTCATAAAGCCGTGCGTGGAGCGCAGTGCAGACAAGGAACAGCAGCACGACGCTGCAGATCAGCGGGATCAGCCCCATCCAGCCGTAGGAGACCATCGCCATGCCGCCAACGGTGAGCATGCCCAGCCACGCCATGGCCGTGATCCAGCGCGCCGGTGCCCGCCAGTCGGCAAAGGCCACGCTGAAGCTCAGCAGGTAAACCCCCAGCGGCATGACCCACAACAGCGGCATCGCGAAGATATCGGTGGTGAGGTGCGTGGTGGTAGAAAGCATCAATCCAGAGGGCACCGCGGCGAGCAGCACCCACAGCGCAATGCGGCGGCGCGAGATCGTTGGAGCCTTTTGGGCCTGCGGTATCATGCTACCGTTCGCAGCCGAAAAGCCCCAACGCGCCCTCGCGCAAAGCGCGATCAGCGCCAGCAGGACGATATACTCTGCGCTCCACAGCACGGCCTGAAAACGCAGCGGGAGCCAGGGTTCGACCACCAAAGGATAGGCGATCAAGCCTCCGAAGCTGCCGAGGTTGGATGCAGCATAGAGCGCCCAAGGCTGGCCGGCATCGGGGTGCAAGGCGTACCAGCGCTGCATCAAGGGTGCCTGCGCTGATACAGCGAAGAACACCGGCCCGATGCTCAGCGCCAGCAGCAGCGGCACCCACCACACCTCGTTGCCCGGGGCTGCTGGGGCAAGATTCGCGAGGCTCACTGGCAAGGTCAGCGCAGCAAGCGCGAACAGCGCGAGATGGATCGCGGCCTGCCGCCGCAGCGGCAAGCGCGACAGCAGATGCGCATACCCATATCCGCCGAGCAGCAGCGCCTGATAGACGACCATGGCGCTGTTCCAGACATTCGGCGCGCCGCCCAGCCGCGGCAGCGCCATGCGCGCAACCATCGGTTGGACCAGGAACAGCAGAAAACTTCCAACCAGGATCGTGGCCGCAAACAGCCCACGCGCGGATCGCTGCTGCCGTGCGCTCACAGCGAATTCCAGGCGGAGCGCTGCACCAAGTAGGTGACATGGCGGCGCAGCGGATCGCCCTCGGCAATCCGCGGGTGGTTGAAATCGAGTTCCGGATCATATCGCATGCCAAGCCGCTCCATCACCGCGCGGCTGCGCTGGTTGCCGGCACTGGTGATCGCCCAGGCGGCGTCATCGGGCAGGTTTGCGAACAGCCAGTCGAGCGACGCCCTTGCCGCTTCGGTGGCATAGCCTTGGCCCCAGGCATCGTGCGCCAGGCGCCAGCCGATCTCGGCCTTGCCTTCGACTGGTCCGGCATTCCCCCGGATCACACCGCACCAGCCAATCAACGCCGCATCGGCCGTGCGCTCGAGCGCCCAGAAGGTGTGGCCATGCGCCGCCTCGATGGCCTCGACCCGGTCCAGCAAGGCATCGCTTGCGCTGCGGTCCATCACCGGGCCCAAGGTCGCCATGACCCGGGGATCGGCGCAGATCGCAGCAAAAGGCGCGCGGTCAGCGCCGCGCCACGAGCGCAGCCTCAGCCGCGCGGTTTCAATCGCGAACCCCGCCATCAAGTGACGCCCACTCTCCCCGTCCCAGGCGATAGACCGTAGTGGGATTGTCGGCGGCGGGATAGTCTGGATCAACATAGCCCAGGTCAGGGCACCGTTCGAAGCCCAGTCGCTGCATCATGCGGGTCGATGCCGAATTCGAGTCGCTGGTCTGCGAATAGATCGCCGGTAATGCGAGTTCACCGAAAGCATACCCAAGCACGGCCCGCGCCGCCTCGGTGGCGAAGCCATGCCCTTGCGATGCTTCGGCCAGCATCCACCCGATCTCACGCTGTCCGCGCAACGCCTGAGGTGCAGCCTGGGCGCGAACGTGAAACAGCCCGACCCGGCCGACCCTGCGCTCCTCGGCCTTGAGCCATACCGTCCAGCGGAGGTAGGTTCCGGCGGCAAACGCTGCAATGTCCTCTGCGAGCGATTGGGCCACGACAGCGGCAGGCCGCACCTTGCCGCCGAGATAGCGCATCATGCCAGCGGTCTCGATCTCGGCCAGAATGAACGGCAAGTCGCTTTCACACTGCGGGCGCAGCACCAGCCGGGCGGTTTCGATCACTTGCCCAGCAGCCGCGCCGCATGGGCTGCATGGTAAGTCAGCACACCCGATGCGCCGGCGCGTTTGAACGCCAGCAGAGTTTCGAGCACCAGCGCATCGCGATCGCCTGCGCCAGCCGCAGCTGCGGCCTCGATCATCGCGTATTCGCCGCTCACCTGGTATGCAAACACCGGCACCTCGAAGCGTTCTTTCACCCGGCGCACGATATCGAGATAGGGCAGTCCCGGCTTGACCATTACGCTGTCGGCGCCTTCGGCCAGATCGAGCTCGACCTCGCGCAGCGCTTCCTCGGCATTGCCCGGATCCATCTGGTAAGTCTTCTTGTCGCCCTTGAGCAGGCCCTTGCTGCCGACCGCATCGCGGAACGGGCCGTAGAATGCGCTCGCATACTTGGCCGCATAGCTCATGATCTGGACGTTGGCGTGGCCGGCTTGTTCGAGCGCGTCACGGATCGCACCGATCCGTCCGTCCATCATGTCCGACGGGGCAATAACATCGGCCCCGGCGGCGGCCTGGTTGAGGCTCTGGCCGATCAGCACATCGACCGTTGCGTCGTTCACGACATAGCCCGCCGCGTCGACCAGCCCGTCCTGGCCGTGGCTGGTGTAGGGATCGAGCGCGACGTCGGTCAGCACGCCGATGCTGTCACCGCAGGCGTCCTTGATCGCGCGGATCGCGCGGCACATCAGGTTGTCCGGGTTGAGCGCTTCGGCCCCGTCCTCGCTGCGCCGCTCGGGCTGGGTGTTGGGAAACAGGGCAAGGCATGGAATGCCGAGCGCGACCGCTTCTTTCGCGCGCTCGACGATCAGATCGACCGACCAGCGCGACACGCCGGGAAGCGAACCGATCGGTTCCTCGTTGGCGCGGCCCTCGGTCACGAACAGCGGCCAGATCAGGTCCGCCGGAGTCAGCTGCACCTCGCGGTACAAGGCGCGGCTCCAGGCCGAGGCGCGGGTGCGGCGCAGGCGGGTGGCAGGAAATTGGCCGTTCATGAAGTGCTTCTAGAGGCCGCCGTGCGGCCGTGCAACACCGGCCCGCTCCCCCGGCCCGACCGCCCACAGGGTACCTTTAAGGGGTGGTCGGGCCGGGGGAGCGGGCCAGTGCTGCTTCCGCGCTAGCGGAACCTAATAACTCAGCCGCCGAGCCGGTCGATCTCGCGCCGCGCAACCGGGCCGGTGGCAGCCTGGCGCGGGGCCAGGCTGGACACTGCTGCTCCCGGTTTGACCAGTTTCAACTGGGCCAGCCGCGCCTTGTAGGCCGCCAGTTCATGCGGATCGACCTGGCTGGTCGCCGTGAAGCTGACCGTCGCTGGATTGACCGGTACGCCGCCGCGATAAAGTTCGTAGTGCAAGTGTGGTCCGGTCGAGAGCCCGGTCGAGCCGACGTAGCCGATCACCTGCCCCGCACGGACATGGCTGCCGAGGTTGACCGCGATCCGGCTCATATGCCCGTATCCGGTCCCGAACCCGCCGCCATGTTCCAGTTTGACGAAATTGCCGTGTCCGCCGTGCCAGCCGGCGAACGAAACCGTGCCATCGCTGACCGCATAGATGGGCGAGCCATAAGCCGCGCCGAAATCGATCCCGGCATGGAGCCGCGAATAACCGAGGATCGGATGCCGCCGCATGCCGAAGCCCGAAGTGATATGCCCGCCAATCACCGGGACGATCAGCCCGGTGCGTTGCTGGCCCATGCCCGATGCTTCGAAGAACTGGCCGTCATTGCCCCAGCGCAGCAGCTGCGCCTGGGCCTGGCCGCTGCGTTCGAGCCCCGCGAAAAGCAGCTCGCCGACCTGCGCCTCGCCGCTTGCGGCACGGCGGTAGGACACGATCATGTCGAAGGTATCGCCCGGCTGGATCGTGCCGTCGAGGCTGAGGTGTTGGTCGAGCACTTCGAGATATTGCTGGATCGCCTCGATCGGAGCGCCGGCTGCGCGGGCCGACATGTAGACACTGGTGCCCACCGTCCCGCGAATGCGCAGCGGCGTGGTGTCTACCGCAATCGCTTGCTGTTGAAGATGAAGCTCGCCGCCGCTGCGCGTTACCAACAAGTCTAGGTCGAAGCGCGCCCGGAAGGCGAGGCGTTCGAGCGGCCGTGCCGCGCCTTGCTGGGCGCCGAGCGCGAGGTCGAACCGCGTTCCTGGAACGATCTGCCCGACCGGGATCGCTCCGCTGACCAAACGGGTAACCGCAGCGCTGTCGGCCGGGTCAAGGCCGGCGCGGGCCAGCATGTATTCGAGGCTGTCGCCCTGCCCCAGGGTGGCGGTGAACTGGACCGAACTGCGCTGCGGCATCGCGGCGGCCTGGGCCAGCGCGGCAGTCGGGCCCATGTGGCGGCCGCTGTCACCGCCCAGCGCCAGCGGCTGGATCATCTGGCTACGGAATTCCTCGCGCGCGTTCGAATCGAGCGGCATCGCCGGCATCGCGGCAATCGCATTGGGGCCCGGAATCAGCGCAATGGCCGCGATGACCAGACCGAGCATAGTGGCGAGCCCGCGGAACCAGCGGCGCGATCCGATCTCTTCGGCAAGGTCCGGGGCCCAGTCGACCTCGGCCCAGTCGATGGCTTTGAGGCGGTCACGCCAATTCGCTGCGCCTGCTGGAGGCGCCAGCACTTCGGGGCCGGCGGCAAGAGTCACCGCAAGCGGAACCGCCTGTCCGAAACCCCGAAATTCGCGCGCCTTGAACACAGTGCTGAGTCTCGCCCTCGAAAAAGTCCGCCAAGTCCCGGTTTACCTGCACCAAGGTTGGTTAATCTTCGCCTAAGGCACGGCAAATTCGGCAATCGCTTGGCCGCTGCTCCGGGGAACTTGCGCCGCACCGCCTTGCGGGGGGCAAGGCGCAATGCCACATCGTGACAGGCCATGTCCGATCCCTCGCGCTTTTCCGATTCCTCGCGCCTCAAAGCGGTGCTTGGACCAACCAATACCGGCAAGACGCATCTCGCGATCGAGCGGCTTTGTGCGCATTCGTCAGGCGCGATCGGATTTCCGCTGCGGCTGCTGGCGCGCGAGGTCTACGACAAGGTCTGCGCGATCAAGGGACCGAGCCAGGTTGCGCTGATCACCGGTGAGGAAAAAATCGAGCCGAAGAATGCGCGCTATCTGCTGTGCACGGTCGAAGCGATGCCGGTCGGCGCTGACCTTGCTTTTGTAGCGCTCGACGAAGCCCAGCTCGCCGCCGACCGCGAACGCGGGCACATTTTCACTGACCGGCTGCTGCATGCCCGCGGCCGCGAAGAAACGATGCTGCTCGGTTCAGCCACAATCGAACCGTTGATCAAGGCGCTGCTGCCCCGCGCCGAAGTGGTATCACGCCCGCGCTTCTCGACCTTGACGCACAGCGGTGCGCGCAAGCTCTCGCGGATTCCGCCGCGCAGTGCGATCGTCGCCTTCTCGGCCGAGCAGGTCTACGCAGTGGCGGAAATGCTACGCCGGTTTCGCGGCGGCGCGGCGGTAGTGATGGGCGCGCTGAGCCCGGAAACGCGCAATCGGCAGGTAGCATTATACCAGTCGGGCGAAGTCGATTACCTGGTTGCAACCGACGCGATCGGGATGGGCCTCAATCTCGATATCGATCACGTCGCCTTTGCCGGCCTGTCCAAATTCGACGGGCAGCGGCAACGCCGGCTGACCATTACCGAGATGGCGCAGATTGCGGGGCGCGCCGGACGCCACCAGCGCGACGGGACTTTTGGCACGCTGGCTGGCAGCGGCAACCACGATGCCGAGTTCACATCCGAAGAGATCTACGGGATCGAGGAACACCGCTTCCCGCCACTAACCCGGCTGTTCTGGCGCGAACCCGAACCCGATTGCAGTTCGATTCGCACGCTGCTTGAAGACCTGGCGCGGTTTCCGGAGCGCCCCGAGCTTGCCCTTGCACCCGAAGCCATCGACCTTGCCGTGCTGCGCCGCCTGGCAGAAGACTCAGAGCTTGTCGCGGGAGTGAGGAGCAGCGCGCAGGTTGCGCGGCTGTGGGACGTCTGCCGCCTGCCCGATTTCCGTGTGCACGGGGCCGAGGTCCATTCCCGGTTCGTCGCGCGGCTGTGGCAGGATCTGCGGGGCGGAATGCTGGGCGGCGACTACATCGCCTCGGCCCTTGCCCAGCTCGACAATCCGAGCGGCGATATCGACACCCTGCAGATGCGGATCGCGGCGATTCGCAGCTGGGCCTATATTGCGCAGCGCCCCGACTGGGTGCTGGCGCGCGAGGAGATGGCGGCGCGGGCGCGTGCAGCAGAAGCACGCCTGTCCGATGCCCTCCACGCGCGGCTGACCGAGCGGTTCGTCAGTCGCCGGACCTCGGTGCTGATGAAGAAGCTTGGTCCCGACGCAGCGCTGCTGCCGGTCACGCTGGACGGCGATGCGGTGCTGGTCGATGGCGAATCGATCGGCCATCTGGCCGGCTTTCGCTTCGTGGTGGATCACGCGGCGCGCTTTGCCGATCGCAAGCTGCTGCTTGCTGCCGCTGAACGCCATTTGCCGGGCCTGCGCAGCAAGCGAGCGGAGCAATTGCTCGCCGAACTGGACGAATCGCCCAGATGCCTGCGTCTCGATGGTGCAATCGCCGCCTGGAATGGCGATCCGGTAGCGATGCTCAAGCCCGGGCGGACCACAACCGTGCCCCGAATCGAGCTTGAACCTGCACTGGCCGCGCTTGAACCACGTTTGCGCGAGCGATTGGCCGCCTCGCTCGAAGCGTGGCTCGCCGCGCAGCTTGCCCCGCTCGCGCCGCTGCGCCAGCTTGAGGCGGCCTCAACCGATCCGGCGGCCGGGGCGATGCTGCGGGCGCTGCTGATCAAGCTGGTCGATGCCGGCGGGATGCTTGAGCGTCACGAGTGTGAGGTAGCCGCCCTCGACAAGGACCGGCGCGCGGCCTTGCGCAAGCTGGGGGTACGGATCGGAGCGCTCGACCTGTTCATGCCGGCCATGCTCAAGCCCGCAGCGATGGGCGCGTGGAAAACGCTCCAGGCAGCGCAGGGCAAAGTGCTGACCAAAATGGTTCCGGGCATGAGTTCGGTTATCAATCTGCCCAAAAGTGCTGCGCTTGCGTCGGGTTATCGCCACCTCGGCGAGCAGGCGCTGCGAATCGATCTGGCGGAGAAGTTGCTCCATTCCGCGCACGGGGTGCGGGTAACGCGCGGACCCAGGCCGTTCGTGCTCAATCCGGCGCTGGCGGTGTCGATCGGGCTCTCGACCGGAAGCTATGCGCGGCTGCTACGGCTCGGCGGGTTCAGGCCGATTGTGCCGCCGCCGCTGGCCCCGGGCGCGTTCGGTCCGGCGCAATTGCCGCGTTGGCGCTGGCTGCCGCCCGGACGCGGCGAACCGGCAGCGCCGATGAGACCGACGATTGTGGCGCCGGGCAACGCGTTTGCCGCGCTCGCGGAGCTGCTGCGGTAATGCGGGCCGACAAGCTCGTTTGGTACCTGCGCTTTGCGGCGAGCCGTAATCTTGCCCAGCAATGGATCGAGCAGGGGCACTTCAGGCTCAACAGCCGGCGCATCGGCAAGTCCGGAGCCGCCATAAATGCGGGCGATGTGATCACCTTGCCGCTACAATCGCAGGTTCTGGTAATCGAGATCCTGACCCTGCCGCACCGCCGCGGATCGGTGCCTGAAGCACAAGCCCATTACCGCGTGCTTGACGGACATGGCGCAAATCCCATAGCACCGCCGCAAACACCATTGCCTTAGGGGATAGAATGCCATGACCTATGTCGTCACCGACGCCTGCATCAAGTGCAAGTACATGGACTG
>JANYEY010000107.1 GCA_025359685.1 Sphingomonadaceae bacterium
CCAGGTTTACGAAAAGGAAGGCATGGGCGACACTGTGCCGTTCGCCGCCGCCGAAGCCTGGGGGACCAAAGTGCTCGGCCCGCTGCTCGGCGCACCGTTCGCGCCGCGCACGATGGTCAACGTCAATTTCCCGCCGATTGCCGCCGATGCGGTGCAAGGCATCCGGGTTTGTCGCCAAGGCTTCCACGATTACGCGCGCGGATCGGTGGTTGAAGGGACCGACCCAAGGGGGTACCAGTACTTCTGGTTCGGGCTCCACGGGATCGAGCACACCCCCGGCCACGCCACCGACCTTGAGGCGATACAGGACGGATATGTGTCAGTGACCCCGCTGCAACTCGACCTTACGCATGGCCCCTCGCTTGAGGCGCTGGCCGGGCGTTATTCGGGATGATCGGGCGGCTTGGCCTGGGTTTAGCTGCTGCGGCGCTCGCCGCGATGCCGATCCTCGCCAAGGACGCACCCAAACCTGACCCCAAAACCGAAGCGATGCACGTGGTCCAGCCCGGCGAGACTTTGGCCGGGATTGCGAACCGCGCCGAAGTGCCCCGGGTGCTGATCATCGAGGCCAACCGGCTCAAGGCGCCTTATGCGGTCAAAGCGGGCCAGAAGCTGGTAATCCCGCGCCGCCGCAGCCATACGGTCAAAGTCGGCGAATCCACCTTCGACATCGCGATGGAAGAAGGGGTGCCGTGGGAACAGATCGCTGCCGCGAGTGGTCTGAAGCCCAGTGCCAAGATCAAGCCCGGGCAAAAGCTGGTGATCCCGACACTCGCGGGGAACGGCGAGCTGATCCCTGCGCCGTCGATTTCGACCGATCAGCCCAAGGGCCTGCCCGATACCATCGCCCCCGCCTTCGCCTGGCCGCTGAAGGGACAAGTTCGCCGCGGCTTCAGCATGCCTGTCGGCGCGAATCCGGGGCACGAAGGGATCGACCTGCTTGCCGATGAAGGCACTGCGGTGCGCGCGTCGGCAGCGGGCAAGGTCATCTTCGCGGGACAGGGGCCAGAGGAATACGGGCTGACCGTGATCGTCTACCACTCCGGACGCTGGACCACGACTTACAGCTATCTGGGCAAGCTCACGGTCAAGGAAGGCGACAAGGTCAAAGCCGGCGAACGAATCGGACTGGTCGGCCAGACCGGCCTCGCCAGCGAGCCGCAGCTGCATTTCGAGATCAGGCGGAACAAGCTGGCAATCGATCCGGCGCGGTATCTCACCAGGCGCTAGAGATTTTCCGCATTGGATCGAGCCACTTGGCCCTTCCCCGTTGGGGAAGGGTTGGGATGGGGGTTCCACGCCAGTGTTGACGCGCGGCTTCGTCCCGCTCCCCCACCCCTAGCCCCTCCCCGATGGGGAGGGGGACTATGTCGGCGATTCAGTCAATTCCGAAGCGCTAAGCCATCGCCCAGAACACCGCGCCCATCACGAGGTAAGCGAGCAGGAAGGCCGCGCTGTCACGCCCGATTGCACGTGCGCTGACACCGTCACGAGTTTGCACAATCCACAGCGCCGGAATCACAATCGCGAGCGCGAGACCGGCCGACTGCATCGCGTACAGCTGCGGCTTTTCCACCAGCTTGTCGGCTCCGATCCGGGCGAGCGCGTGGCCAAGCATGGCGGCAGGGACGATCTGAAGTAGACAGATCCAATCGCCGCGCCCCCTGCCCTGCCTCCGCCCAACGAGCCACAGCACCGCCGCCGCGAGCACTGCGGCAATGACTACTGCAGCCCAGTTGATCGGATCCATCACATCGCTGTAGGGTGCATGAAATCCAACGGTTGCCTCACCCCCGCCGTCAGAACCATAGGGATCGAAAGGCCCGCTCACTGGAACTGTTCCACATAACGGGGATATACGTTCTTCGTCTGGCTTCGGCGCACTATTTCGCGAGTGAAATGGATCATATTGGGCTCTCTGGTGTTCGTGTTTCGAGGCGTAATTTCGTCCAACATCTTAGCTCAAACCAGCGCGCCGAACACCGCGCCCATGGCGGTGTAGACAACGGTCCAGTAGCCGCCATCGATCAGGAACAGCTTGAGCGAGTTGCGCGCGAACAGGTAGTTCACCCCGATCGAGGTGGCGACGAAGCCCAGTCCGACTCCGAAACCGATCATCGCCGAAATGTGCAGGCCCGGGTGCTGATACGTCGTCATGACATGCGCCAGGATGAACGCGGCGACCAGATTGAGCACGAAAGTCAGCCCGAAGATCCTGCCCATGTTGGCGCTCTTCATCGCCTCGTCCGAC
>JANYEY010000006.1 GCA_025359685.1 Sphingomonadaceae bacterium
TTTTCATGCAACGTCCTCAATTCGGCCAGCGCGGGATCACGGTCAACGGTGAGCCGGTCAATGTCGCGGCAAGCGTGGCGCGCTCGGTGTCGCAGTCGATGCCAAGCACGCAAAGCGAGCGCGTGGGCGCGCTCAAGATCGCCGGCATCCTGTTCATTGCCGTCATCTTCCTCGCGTGGTTTGAGGCATTGCTTTCGGGCACTTCGCTAATCACGCCGATCAGCCCGGCACTGCTGTGGTCACTGCGCGGGGTTGGGTTCGTCCTTGGCATTGGTGCGGCAGTGGTAGTGGTGTTTGGCGTGGGCGATGGCTCGCTGCTGCGGCGCGGGGCTACGCTGCTGTTCTTGCCGTTTATGGTCGCCTGGGGCTTTGGCGAGATCGCCTACCGGATCAGCGACTGGACTGAATTCGGCTTTTCCAGCCAGCCGTTCGAGCAGGCGAAGTATCCGATCGAATCGATCAGTCACGGCCGCCGGGGCGCGCGCAGCACGATCCAGATCGATCCGTTCGATACCGGTGACAGAACCGACATCCCGGTCACGACCGATCAGTATCATGTGCTGGTCAAGTCGAGCGCCGACAGCTGCGTCACCGTGATGCAGCGCAAATCGCCCTCGGGCGCGATCGAAATCCAGACCAATGGGCGCTATATGTTGCGCATCCCCGACGAAGTGCCGGTCGCGCGCTGCGGCTTCACCGCGCCAAGCGCGCGGTCCGCGGCGAGCGATCCAGCCAACCCGTGGAGCAAGGACTGACCTATCGGCCGTAAACCCGGCCCGATTGTGCTAGGCGCTGACGCGAAGTATTGGCCGGGACTGCGATCGAACTGCCCGGATCATAGGCTTTGCCCACCGCCTTGCTGCCCGCCGGAACCCAGATCTCGACCCGGGTGTTGGTGTAGCCGCTGGGATTGTAGCGCACCCAGAAACCATCGGGATGCAGGCTCCACCGCGTTGCGGGAAGATCGATGCTGCCGGGTCCGCGCGGCGCGATCCCGCCCAGCACAGCGACCCGCTCGATATCGGCGTAGGATGAGCCGGGTGTGCTCAGCAAGCCGCGCATCCGGCTCTCCGCCTGGACGACGGTGCGCACCGGGCCCGGCAGGCCGCCAGTTACCGATGCGAGCTGCGGGCTGGTCAGCACGCCCAGCGCGCTGCGATTGAGCCCGGCGAGTTGCTTGGTGGTGAGCAGTTTGGCCGCCACTCCCTTCAGCCGCATATCGAGATCCTCAAACTTGGCACGCGCCACGATCGCCCACAGCAGCAGCTGGATATCGTGCTGCTCGATCTCGGGATGCGACACCGAATTGTGCAGGATGCTGATCACTGCATCGCGCGCCGAACCTTTGACCGGGGCAAACAGGTAAGCATCGCCGCCGCCCGGCCCGTGCGTGCCGGCGTGCAGGCAATAGCTTTGCGCGGTCATCGCGAAGTACCCCGCGGCCAGCACGAAACCGCCGTCGGGCGTGCGCTTGAGCCCGGTCAGCGGCAACGCCGCGCCGGGCGGGGTGAAGCCGTCTTTCGCCGGATCGCCGTAGACCGCATCCTTGATGCTGGTGGAAACCGGCGCGGGGCCGTTCAGCACATCGGGGATCGCCGGGGCCTTGATCGGCAGGTTGCGCACCACACTGCCGATACTGCCGAACTGCGCCTGAGCGGCAGTTGCAAGCAGCGCGCCGCTGCCCAAGACCAGTGCCAGGGGAACGAGGCTGCGAAGGGGTTTCATGATGCTGTCTTCCTCAAATGCAAACGGGCGAGGCGCTGCAAAGCACCCCGCCCGAGTTAATTCAGCCTAGGCGGGGTTCAAACGTAGCCGAGCTTGCGAGCAATGAAGATCAAGATCATCGCGCCGAGGATCGACCACACGAACCCAGCCGGATGCATCCGCCCGTCCGCAGACTTGTTCACCATCGAGCCGATGAATCCGGCCACGAATGACCCGGCAATGCCCAGCACCGCGCTCATCAACAGACCCATATCTACTGGCCCAGGATAGAAGAACCTTGCCAGCAGGCCGACCACCAGGCCGACCACCGCCATGATTACATAGTTCATCGTTATTCCCCTCTTCCATGCCGAGCGGGGCATGTGGCATCGAGTGCGCCGCGCCCGCCGGACTGTGGCAAAGCGACACTACGGCTTGGCCCAAGTCAAGCATTACGTACGGTTACTTGGTGCAATCCCCGACGCGCGCGGTGGTCACCACTTCCTCGATATGCATCTTGTGCCCGCCGCCCATCGTCATGTCGGAGGTCGACGCGACGACCGAGCCGGTATCGGTGTAAGTCCCGTGTCCGCTGGCGGTCAGCGTGCCGTTGCCCATCTGGCACGACATGGCTGTATCGATGGTGCCGCCAGCCACGTCGAACTTGTTGAACTGGCATTTCCCCTTCGCCATGTGCTCCTTCATGCCTTCGGCGCCTTTGGCGGCATCCTCGGCGGAGAGGCAATAGGTCAGCGGCTTGCCCGTCATCGAACCCTTGACGTTCGCCGCAACCGCCGCGGGCATGCCAGGCATGTCGAACGCCTTGATGTCTATTTTCGTCTGATAAAGTCCGGGCTGGAAGTGTACGCCGGAAAGCACTGCGACGGCCTTTTCGGGGGTCGAACCGCCGTTTCCTGCAGCAGCGTCGGTGCCGGTCCCGGCCTTGTTGCAAGCGGTGAGCGATAGCGCCGCGACCAGCGGCAGGACGAGTGACAAGCGCATGGTGGATTCCCTTCAGCAAGAACGATCCGGCGCAAGCTTATCAAGCCTTCACCGCGCTGCCAATCGCGCTTGGCGCTGGCGGCCGCGTGCCGCAACCCGGCCTTGCCGTAGGGGCAGCGGGGCGAGCCCGGAAAACCTTACAAATCCGGCTTGCAGCGGGGGGTTTCCTGCGCCTATCGTGCCTTTAAACATACCTGTGGGAGACCTGTCATGAACCTTGATTTCAGCGCCGAAGACCTCGCCTTCCGCGATGAGGTTCGCACCTTCATCGCCGAGAACTATCCCGCTGAGCTGCGCGGCAAGCAGGATGAAGGCGACGAACTGTCGAAGGAAGACTTCCTCTCCTGGCACAAAGTGCTCGCCAAGAAGGGCTGGGTCGCGCCTGCGTGGCCGGTCGAATACGGCGGCACCGGCTGGTCGCAGACCCAGCGCTACATCTGGTCGGAAGAAACCGCACGGGCCGATTGCATCCGCCTGATGCCGTTCGGCCTGGCGATGGTCGGACCGGTGATTTACGCCTTCGGCACGCCCGAACAGAAGGCTCACTTCCTCCCCCGCATCCTGTCGGGAGAGGATTGGTGGTGTCAGGGCTATTCCGAGCCCGGCGCCGGCTCCGATCTTGCCTCGCTTCGCACCAAGGCGGTGCGCGACGGCGATGATTACGTGGTCAACGGCCAGAAGACCTGGACCACGATGGCCCAGCACGCCGATTGGGGCTTCTTCCTCGTCCGCACCGATCCCGATGCAAAGATGCAGGAAGGGATCAGCTTCCTCCTCATCGACATGAAGAGCCCCGGTATTCAGGTTCGTCCGATCATCACGCTCGGCGGCGAGCACGAAGTCAACGAAGTGTTCCTCGACAATGTCCGCGTGCCGGTGGCCAATCGCGTCTACGAAGAGAACAAGGGCTGGACCTGTGCTAAGTTCCTGCTCGCGCACGAGCGTGTCGGGATTGCCGGAGTCGCCTCGTCGAAGCGCGGGGTGGAGAAGATCAAGGCGATCGCCGCGACCGAGATGGACGGTGACCGTTCGCTCCTCGCCAACCCGTTCTTCAAGCGCAAGGTGGCCGAGCTCGAAATCGATCTGGCCGCGCTTGAATATACCGAACTGCGCACGCTTGCCGGGATGGCTGCGGGCAACAATCCGGGCCCGGAAAGCTCGGTGCTCAAGATCAAGGGCAGCGAAATCCAGCAGCGGCTGACCGAACTGACGCTCGAGATGGCGGGGCACTATGGCGCCCCCTATTTCCGCGGCTTCGGCGCAGGCGACAACGAACATCCGATCGGCCAGGAATGGGCCAACCGCGCCGCGCCGACCTATTTCAACGCACGCAAAACGACGATCTACGGCGGATCCAACGAGATCCAGCGCAACGTGATCGCGAAGATGGTGCTCGGGCTCTGAGCCTGACGCCTTTGAGGATTTGACGAAATGGACCTGAGCACCACCGAAACCCAGACCATGCTGCGCGACACCCTCGCGCGGTTTCTGGCCGATACCTATACCTTCGATGCCCGCCAGAAGATGCTGGCGAGCCCCGAAGGCCGCGATCCGGGGATCTGGCGCGCGCTTTCGAGCGAACTTGGCCTGACCTGCGCACCGTTCGCCGAAGAACTGGGCGGCATGGGCGGCGGCGCGATCGAAAACCAGATCATGATGGAAGAACTGGGCAAGGTCATTGCGATCGAGCCGTGGGTGCAGACCATCGTCGCGGGCGGCGGCGCGCTCAAGGCTGCGGGCGGACCGCTCGCCGAGGCGACGATCCCCGCGATCATCGCTGGTGACTGCGTAATCGCCTTTGCCTATGCCGAGCCGCAGGGCCGCTACAACCTCGCCGATATCGGCACCACCGCCAAGCAGGACGGCGCGGGTTACGTGCTCAATGGCCACAAAGGCGTTGTCTATGCCGCGCCCTGGGCCACGCACCTTCTCGTCACCGCGCGCACCGGCGGCAGCCGGCGCGAGCGCGAGGGGGTCGAACTGTTCCTCGTCGACGCCAAGGCCGCGGGCATCTCGCGCCGCGACTATCCGACCGTCGACGGGTTCCGCGCTTCGGAAGTCTACTTCGAGAACGTCGCCATTCCCGGTGAAGCGCTGCTCTCCGGCGGGATCGACCTGATCGAGCGCGTGGTCGACGAATGCACCGTCGCGATCTGCGCCGAGGCGACCGGGATCGGCCGCGCGATGCTCGCCCAGACGCAGGACTATGCCGGCCAGCGCAAGCAGTTCGGCCAGCCGATCAGCAAGTTCCAGGTGCTCCAGCACCGCATGGCCGACATGCTGGTCGAAGCCGAGCAGATCGCCTCGATGGCCCTGATGGGCACGCTGCGGCTCGACGAACCGGCGGCGGCGCGTAAGGCTGCGGCCTCGATGGTCAAGGCCAAGGTCGCCCGGTCGATAAAGTTCATCGGCCAGAACGCGATCCAGACTCACGGCGGAATCGGGATCACGGTGGAACTGGCGATCGGCCACTACTTCAAGCGCGCAACCATGATCGAGAACCAGTTCGGCAGCGCCGACTACCACCTTGAGCGGTTCGAAGCGTTAACTTACGCGGCCTAGGACACACTGCGGTGCGCCGGGCAGTCCTGTTCGGCGCAGGCGGCGGGATCGGCGCGGCGCTTGGCCAGGCGCTCGCCTCCGATCCGACATACGCTGAGGTCTGGCTCGGCGCGCGTTCGGCATTGCCCAAGCCCGCCAGCCCGCACATCCGAACCTTCCGCTTCGACAGCGATGACGAGCTCAGCCTCGCTGCTGCGGCCGCACTGATCGGCGGCGAGCTTGATCTGGTCTTCGTTGCCACCGGGCTGCTCCACCGCGACGGCCTGCCATCCCCTGAGAAGAGCTTCCGCAGCCTCGACCCCCCGGCGATGGCCGAATTATACCGCGCCAACGCAATCGGCCCGGCGATGATCGCCAAGCACTTCCTGCCCCTCCTCCCGCGCTCGCGCCGCGCGGTCTTTGCAGTGCTCTCAGCCAAGGTTGGCTCGATTGGTGACAACCGGCTGGGCGGCTGGCATTCGTACCGCGCCGCCAAAGCCGCGCTCAACATGCTGGTGGCCAACTTCGCGATCGAGCTGAAGCGCAGCCACCCGCAAGCGGTGGTCGCCGCGCTGCATCCCGGCACGGTCGACACCCCGCTCAGCCGCCCGTTCCAGCGCGGTTTGCCAGATGGCCAGGTGCAGCCGGCGGATACCACTGCGGCAAGCCTGCTTGGCACGCTGGCGCAGCTCACCCCCGATCAATCGGGCGGGCTCTACGCCTGGGACGGCGCGCGCTTACCCTGTTAGTCAGCAGCTCAGGTGTGCGCCGCCGCAACGATCGGCCCGGCCACTCCGCTTTGCACCAGCACCGCGGTCTTCAGCCCTGCCTGCTTGCCCGCGGGTAGGTTCCAGTGCTTGGTCCCGCCGCTAAATTTGCCGAGCAGCGCAAACTCGCGAACGACATTGCGGTGCGGCAGCGTCCGGCCGCCATTTTCGCCGGCCTTGATCGGAATCTGAACGATTCGGGGATCGTAGCGCACCAGATAAACCGAGCTCTGCGCGCTGGCTCCGGTGAGAGTCACCTGACTGGCATCGAGCGCCACCGTTACCGCATCGCCGCCGCGATCAAACCGCCGCAGCGCCCCCTCGACCTCGCCTTTGGCGCCGCCAATCACGTCGCCGCGCCCGTTCACCACGACTTGCGGAGTGAACACCCCGTCGTGATGAAGCGCATCGGCATAGGCGTGCTGGCGCGCGGTGAAGGCGGGCAGGGCGTAAGTGTCCTTCCAGCCGAGGTAGTCCCAATAGGTCACTTGCCATGACAGCGTCAGCACCTGCGGACGATCGGCCAGCGCCATGACGTTGGCATTGGCCGGCGGACAGGAAGAGCACCCCTGGCTCTGGAACAGTTCAACGACCTGCAGGCCGTGGCCAGGCACGACCGGAGGCAGCGGTGCAGCCTGGCCCGACGAGTACGAGGCCAGCGCAGCGCCCAGCATGGCTCCCAGCGCGGTGCGGATCAGGACGGCAGGTCGGCTCATGGTGGCGATCTCCAGGTGGGGTACCCGCCAGTTCGCCACGCCCCGCCGAACGGTTACATCAGCAGCCCCAGGTGCAGCTCAGCGCTGCGCCGCCGTTAAGCGACACCACCTGCGCCGATCCGCCGCAGGCCTCATCCTCGACCGGGCTGTAATCGGGTTCCAGCGGAGCGGCGAAGCCCAACCGGGCGAGCGTCTTCTGCACCTTCGAGGCAGGTTCAAGGAAGCTGATCGTGCGGGTATAACTGCTGTCGCTCTCCGCCGGGGAGACGCGGTGCGTGGTCATCCGGCTCAGCCGCAGGCCGTGCCAGGTGGTGCCATCGGGAAACTTCAGCGCCCCGTCCGAGGTGGTCATCTGACTGGCATCGGTGACCGACTTGGCCCAAACCCCCAGCGGCGTATCCCACGCATCAAGCTTGACCGTCACCCCCTTGCCGCTGCCCAGATCCATCGCCGCGTCGAGCTTCTTGTACATCGCCTCGAGCACCGGCCCGGCCCTGCACTGATCGGCCGCCGCGAACTTGAGCGTGCCGTCGAGCGCGACCGGCAGCGCGGCTTCCGACGTCGGTGTGGCCAGGGCCACCGCCGCGTCGCTCGCCCCGGCGCTCGGCCCGGAGACGATTTCCTTGTCCGGCCCGGGCCTGACCAGCGACATGCCAAACCACGCGGCCAGCGCCACCACCAGCGCGGCGGGCACCCCGATCATTGCCCATTTGGGCAGGCCCCCGCGTACTGGTTCGTCATAGTCCGGCTCCTGATAGACCGGCTCCTGATAGATCGGAGCGGCAGGGGGCGGCGTGGGCGTTGGCGCGGCCGAGGCGGCGACATCGTGCCCACCTAGGATCCGCGCCTTCTGGCCCTCGAATTCGGCATCGGTCAGCGCCCCGGCCTTGTGCAGCTGGGTCAGCCGTTCGAGTTGTTCGATCCAGTCCGCCATGTCAGTCCCCCGCCGGATTCGCCATTCAAGCAAATGGCTAACCCGGCAGGACCGAAGCGACAAGCGCCAAGCTTAGAATGTTACGCGCACGTCGACCTGGAACGAGCGCGGCGGCAGGAAGCTGAACTGGTCCGCCTGACCATATCCGTTCTGGTAAGTCACCCCGCTGATCGTCGTTGTCGGCGCGCCCGACGAGCTGTTCGAGATTGCGGTAATCGAGCGATCGTTGAACACGTTCGACACCGACATGCCGATGCGGAAGTGTTCGCCCACCGTCTGGCTGATGGCAAATTCGCCGATGCTGTAGGCCTTGATCCGGTACAGGCGGACCAGCGGGTTGCCATTGAATTCAGTGGCGTACTGGGTCCCGGTGAGCTTCTGACTGAACGAAACGCGCAAGCCGGAATGGCTGTAAACCACACCGCCCGCAGCAGTGGCGAACGGTGCCTTGGCCACTTGCGCCCCGGTGCTGGTGCTACGCGCGTAGTTGTACGAGCCATTGGCAAATAGGGTCAGCCCCGGCACCGGCATCATCCCCACCTGACCTTCAACGCCCTTGTAATGGACCTCACCGATATTGACGAGAACTGCGGTGTCGCAGCCAACCGTGGTACAGGTGCCGATCTTGTTCTTCACATCGATGATATAGCCATCGACGTCGATCGAGATCATGTCGCCGTGCCAGACTGTGCCGATCTGGTAGTTAGTGGTGGTCTGCGGCTTCAGCGCGAGCAGCGAGGCGGCGAGGTTGGGCGAGCCGTTCTGGAAGCTCGACAGGTCAGGCACGTACATGCCCTGCGCGTACTGGCCGTAGAACGACCAGTTCGGCCGGGGTGCGTAATTCACGGTCAGAAACGGCAAGACCTTGGTCCAGGTGGCACTGGCAACCAGCGGAAAGCGCGAGGTCGGATTGACCGTAGCGTCGGTCGAGCGCGTAAAGTGAACATATTTCACGCCCGGCGTGATCGACAGGTTTTCGATCGGGCGGAATTCGGCTTCAGCGAACAACTGATACTGGTTCCATTTGGAACCTTGTTCGTACTTTTTGTTGGCGACGGAGATCGGAGGGTTCGCAGCCGTCGCTGCGGTGCCGAGGTTCGCCTTCTCGATATAGGACGGCGTCATGCCGGTAGTCCAGTCGAAGTCGTACAGGTGGCGCCAGGTGTCGGCGTGTTCCCACCAGCCACCGAGGCGGATTTTGCCCATGCTGAATTCATAGTTGAGCTGGCCGATGTAACCGTAGACCCGGTACTTGTTCAGCTTGTTGTAGCCGGACACGTCGCCCGCCGGACCGCTAATCGCGACGTAGGGCGAAGCCAGCGTGCCGGCACCGCTGAAGCCGGTGATGATCGTCCCGGGCTTCTGCACGAACAGCGGTATGCCGCCGACCGCGCTAATGGTAATCGTCGTGGTGCCGTTACCCGATAACGTGTTGTTGGTATAACCATACATGTAGGCGCGATTGTCCATCGAGAACCCGTTGCCCAGCTCGCTCTGGAGGCGGACATAGGAGAAGTCGGTGGTCTTGTCGGTGCGGTTGAACTTGTAATAGCTCGCCAGCGCCGGATTGTTGGTCATGCCAAAGTTGAGGCCGTAAAGACCGATGTCGGACGTTGGCGCGCAGCGGTCGCCGGTCAATTGGGTAAGCGCACCGCCGGAAATACCGGTCGCGGCTAGGGTAAAGCCGGTGATCCCCGCCGTCGCACTGCCGCAGGTCGCACCCTTGGCAACGTCAGACTGGTAATAATAGTTGCGGTTCCAGGTGGTCATGACCGTCAGCGTGTTCGACGCGCCGAGCGGCAGCACCAGTTTGCCGTAAAGGTTCTTCGACTGCACCGCCGAATAGGTCAGCGCGCCGTCCGACTTGAGGAACTGGCCGGTCAACACGAGCTGCGCGCCGCCCAGCGATTCCATCTTGCCGCTTTGGAATTCGGCCCGGTCGATAAAGCTATTCCAGTTGCCGGCGATCCCTTCGACCGTGATGCTCTGTTCGTCCTTCACCGCGCGCGAATACATGTTGAGGTTGCCACCGTAGGTCGCCTGGCCAAGCTGGCTGGCGTTGCCCGGGCCGCGATCGACCACGATGGTTTCGATCGTGTTCGAAGGGAAGAACGCGGTCGAGTGGTGGGTCGGGTTGTTGGTGTCAGCGAAGGGAATCGAATCGTAAGTGACGTTGTATTCGCCGTCCTGGAACCCACGGATCACCGCCTTGCTCTCGCCAAAGCCCTGGCCGTTGCCGGTGCCAGTGATCATCACGCCCGGGCTCAAAGAGATCAGCTCGTTGAAATCGGACGCTGCGTTGGCGTTGTCGATGTAGTCGCGGCTGATCGCCGATTGCGGCTGGGTGGTGGTGAGCGAGGCTGTGATCGGTGATGTTTGCGCGGTCCTCGATCCGGTAACGATGATGTCGGACGAGGTCAGCGACTGCTTGTCGTTGGCCTGGCCGGTCTGGTTGGCGCTGGTCGACTGATCATTCGCCGCATCGGTGGCGGTATCGGCAGCCGCGGTATCGGCGGTGGCGGTATCGGCGGTGGCGGCAGCAGCGGCGTGAGCCTGCGACGACAGTGCCAGTGCGGCAAGGCCCGAGGCCATGACAAGGGCGGAACGGAAGGTTCTGGTGGACATCGGATACCTCATTGGCAGGAGCGAAGGACGAAAGGGGTTCAAGGCCGGGCGAGTTCGGCCCGGGCGGCGGCGATCTGCGCGGCGAGGCGCGGATCGGCGAACAGGCGTTCGGTCACCATGGTGCCGATCACCCGGCTGGCCTCGGTGTCGGAATGGAAGTGATTGCCGCAAATCTCGCGGCTGAGCGCATAGTCCTGCGCCCGGGCGAGGACCTGCGGGGCGCGTGCCGGCAGCAGCAGGGCCAGGGCCCAGCTCACCGAATAGCCGAACCCGGCGTGACCACTGGGATAGGCGGTGAGCTTGGCCGTGCCCGTGCCGCAGTGGCGCAGTTTGGGATCGATCTGATAGGGCCGCTGCTGCGCGAAATAGGCTTTGGCCGGAACCACCACCGCTTCGGCTTCGTCTTGCACCAGCTTGAGCAGGGCATATGTCTGCGGCAGGTCTTCGAGTTTGCGCCCCGCAGCGGTGTCGAACACCTTGGGATCTTCCAGGCCGTCGTCGGCTTTCGCCCGCGCCCAGCGCGCCGGGCTGGCGGTGCGGACGAGCAGCCGGACCGGGTCGAGCTCACGCGTCAGTTCGGGCGACCCGGGCCGGACCGGCTGGGGCAGAAGCAGTTCGGGCCGGACCGTCGCCGGATCGAGATAGCGCAGCGTCGGCACCGGCTCGACGGCAACCGCTGCGGTCTTGCCGGCAGGTACCGGAGTGCTGAACGCAAGTGCGATGACAGCGACCGCCAAAGGCAGACTTATGCGCATATCCGGTGATGTCCCCTGAGGCCCAAGTGAAGGCTTCCGCAGCGCCGCCCTAAGGCCACTGAATGACCGTGGTGCGACTCATTCGTCAGAGTTTCGTGTCACTGATATGCCCGTTTGAAGTCACCGGTGGCGGGGCCCCAGACATGGCCCAAGCTTGCAGCGCGAGGCGCGTTCCCGCCTTGAAAATCCCCCTCCCCCACCCCACATAGACCCCTCTACCCACACATCCCCCGGCTCCCGCTGCGCCTGGCGCGGTCTCCCGCCGTCCTCAGCCCTTCGGGCGGAACGACCCGGCTCCCCGCAGCCTGGGCCGTGCCGCCGTTTTCGCGTCCCCGAAAGGACCCCGCCGATGTTCGATCTCAACCAGCTACTCGCCAGCCACCAGACCGCGCGGTTCAACACCGACCAGGCGGCATCGCCGATCGAGCGCCAGACCAATCAGGACATGGTCGATTTCTACGCCGAGCGGATCAGCCGCTTTCGCGAGGAGCGGGGCATTCCGGCCTACCAGTGGGCCTGACCGCGCCCGCCGCGCGGCGCTGTCGCGTTTAGCCAAGCCTGCTGCCCTGTCCCCGCGCAATAGGACGCTGCTGCCCGATTTTCCGGCGGCGCTAACGGCCCGTTGGGAAATGGAATGTGGTCACTTGCCAGGTTGAGCTTGCCGGCCGGCGCTCTGCTCTTCGTTGCCGCGTTGCTCAGTCCCGTTGCCGCCATGGCGCAGGATACCAGCACGCAGGAAGCCCGCGCCACCGAGACGTACAACGATGCGGTCGATGCGGGGCAGGCCGGGCACGATGACGCCGCATGCCGGGGCTTTGGCAACGCCGCGGTGATGTACGAAAATGCGATCGGCTCGCTCATGGGCCAATCGATGGCGACCGAGGAAGACCGCGATTACATCAAGCGGTACGCCGATATGCTGCAGGGCCGGGCCGACCAAGCGAAGAAGGCGGCCAAGGCGGCGTGCTACCTGCGCGACAACCCCGAGCAGCCTTCGTCAAGCTCAAGTTACAGCTCAGGCACAAGCGCAAGCACGTGGACCGCCGATGACGATCGCGCGAACGAATTCGCCGCGATCCAGGACCCCGCCAACCGGGCCGCGGCCGCTTACAAGGAGGCTGATCGGTTGTATGATGCGAAGGATTTCGCCGGTGCCTGTGCCAGCGCCAGAAATTCCGCAGCAATCTACACCTACGTCGTGACCCAATTGCGGATCAAACCGGAGCTGAGGGGCGCGTTCGACAATCCCGATCAGATCCTCGCCAACGCCGCAACGGCGGAGAAGGACCGCGACGGGTATTTCTGCAAGGCATGACGCACCGCCAGCGTTAACCGCGCGCTAGCAGCTCGCGCTCCAGTAATTCATCGCTGCATTATTGCCGTCGCGCAGCGATTCTTGCAGCGATCCAAGTTGCCGGGCCCAGTTCGCCCGGTCCGCATCGTTGTAGGCACCGCCGGACATCATCCTTGAAATCTCGCGCATTTGGTTACCCGCACGCTCCAGTTCGGTTTGTGCGGAACGCGCCGCCTCGCAGGTCTGTTCGCGCATATTTCCCTGCTGGTAGTAAAAGCGGGCAGCACCAAGCTCTTCCAGAACCGAGTCAAAGGTTTTGTGCAATTCGGTGAGCTTTGCTTCGGCAAGGCTGATAGCCGCCACCTGGTTCGCCGAAGCTGCCGTTACCGCGGAGCAGGTGTAATTTGCCCCGTCAGCGTCTACCCCGGTGATCCGATAGGGCGCGCCATTATCTCCGGGCACAATCTGAAACCGGATCCAGGACTGCCTTAGCAACCAGGCAAACGGACGATCCAGATCCCGGTTAATTCTCGCCAGATGGCCCTGCTCCAAATAGATCCCGGTCCCTTCCTGCGGCGAGTCAAACACGTGCGCCGCGAAATTGTAATCGGCGCTGGAGACAGTCCCGTTGGGGCCATATTGTCTGAATGATTCTGTGAAACTGCCGGTTAGATTTTGTTCTTCACCTTTGTGATCGAAATGCAGCTCCAGTTGCGGGCGGATGTAGCCATCCTCAAATCCCGGATAGGGCTGAATTCCGCTGCAAGACCAGTTGTTTTGGGCGGCATAGTGCAGCGCCTTCCAGCCAGCGGCGCTTTGTGCGTGCGCCGGTGTAACCCACGCCGTCCAGACCATCACTCCCGCCCCAATTGATCTGAACAGCGCCTTCATTTGTCGTTCCTCGAAATTGTGATCATCACAAGATAGGAGCGAAACCGGATCGCCATCGGGCACTTGTGCACGCCCGGTGCGGCAAAATCTTGGATGAACGCGACTGGCCGCGCAGATTGCATCGCAGTTACACGGCGCCCACTGCGCTTGAACCCAGAGGACATGTTCGCCATATGTCCCGCATGGCTGAACTGGTAATCCGTCGCGGGCTGGAAGAGCCCGACACCTCAGGCGACTTCGTCCCGCACCGCCCGGCCCGTCCGGCCAAGGTGGAGGGCGGCAAGGCTTTCAAGCTGGTCAGCGAATACCAGCCGGCCGGCGACCAGCCGACTGCAATCGCCGAGCTGACCGAAGGTTTGGGGAATGGCGATGCCACGCAGGTGCTGCTCGGCGTAACCGGCAGCGGCAAGACTTTCACCATGGCCAAGGTGATCGAGCAGTTGCAGCGCCCGGCGCTGATCCTCGCCCCCAACAAGGTGCTGGCGGCCCAGCTTTACGGCGAATTCAAGAGCTTCTTCCCCGAAAACGCGGTCGAATTTTTCGTTTCTTACTACGACTATTACCAGCCCGAGGCCTATGTCCCGCGCAGCGATACCTACATCGAGAAGGAAAGCTCGGTGAACGAGGCGATCGACCGGATGCGCCATTCGGCCACCCGCTCGCTGCTCGAACGCGACGACGTGATCATCGTCGCCTCGGTCAGCTGCATCTACGGCATCGGCTCGGTCGAAACCTACTCGGCGATGATCTTCGACCTCAAGAAAGGCGCGGGCGCCGACCAGCGCGAGATCATTCGCAAGCTCGTGGCGCTGCAGTATAAGCGCAACGACGCCGCCTTCGCGCGGGGCAATTTCCGCGTGCGCGGGGATAATCTGGAAATCTTCCCTTCGCACTACGAGGACATGGCCTGGCGGATCAGCTTCTTCGGCGACGAGATCGAGGAAATCGCCGAGTTCGATCCGCTCACCGGCAAAAAGGGCGCAAGCCTGACCGCAGTCCGGGTCTATGCCAATTCGCACTACGTCACGCCGGGTCCGACGATGAAACAGGCGACCGAAGCGATCCGGTTCGAACTGACCGAGCGGCTCAAGGAGCTCGCGGCCGAGGGCAAGCTGCTTGAGCACCAGCGGCTGGAACAGCGCACCAATTTCGACCTTGAGATGATCGCGGCGACCGGCAGCTGCGCCGGGATCGAGAACTACAGCCGGTTCCTCACGGGCCGCCTGCCGGGCGAGCCGCCACCGACGCTGTTCGAATACTTACCCGACAATGCGCTGCTGTTCGTCGATGAAAGCCACCAGACCGTGCCGCAGATCGGCGCGATGAGCAAAGGCGATCACCGCCGCAAGATTACCCTCGCCGAATACGGCTTTCGCTTGCCTAGCTGCATCGACAACCGCCCGCTGCGGTTCAACGAATGGGACGCGATGCGCCCGCAGACCGTGGCGGTTTCGGCCACCCCGGGCCACTGGGAGATGGAGCAGTCGGGCGGGGTCTTCGCCGAACAGGTGATCCGTCCCACC
>JANYEY010000029.1 GCA_025359685.1 Sphingomonadaceae bacterium
AACGCGGACTTTGCATCGCACCCGGTTTGCATTACGGCGCAGCGCGATGACCATGACCAGCGAACTTGCCCAGCCGCTCTTGACGATCGACCACATCCGCGCCGCCGCCGCGCGGATCGAGGGCGCGGTGGTGATGACCGCGATGGATTACAGCCGCACGCTGTCGCAAATCACCGGCGCGGACATCTGGCTCAAGTTCGAAAACCTGCAGTTCACCGCAGCTTACAAGGAACGCGGCGCATTGAACGCGATGCTGCTGCTCGGCGCGGAAAAGTGCCAGCGCGGGGTTATCGCGGCCTCGGCGGGCAACCATGCGCAGGGACTGTCGTACCACGGCGCCCGGCTGGGCGTGCCGGTAACGATCGTGATGCCGCGCACCACCCCGACGGTAAAGGTCATGCAGACCGAGGTGCTCGGCGGCACGGTGGTGCTTCACGGCGAAACTTTCGACGACGCCTACGCCCATGCCCGCAAGCTGGAAGTCGAGCTCGGCCTGACCTTCGTCCACCCGTTCGACGACCCGCATGTGGCCGCGGGGCAGGGCACCGTCGCGCTGGAGATGCTTGCGCAAGTGCCCGAGCTCGACATGCTGGTGATCCCGATCGGCGGCGGCGGGCTCGCTTCGGGGATGGGCACTGCGGCGCGCGCGATCAACCCCGACATCGGCCTGATCGGAGTTGAAGCGCAGCTGTTCCCCTCGATGTACAACCGCCTCAAGATGACTGACCTGCCGTGCGGCGGCGATACCCTGGCCGAGGGCATCGCGGTCAAGGAACCCGGTTCGTTCACCTCCAAGGTGCTCGAAGGGCTGCTCGACGATATCGTGCTGGTGACCGAGGCGCAGCTCGAAACGGCAGTATCGCTACTGCTGCAGATCGAAAAGACTGTCGCCGAAGGCGCCGGCGCGGCGGGCCTTGCTGCGGTGCTGGCTTACCCTGAGCTGTTCAAGGGTCGCAAGATCGGCATCCCGATTTGCGGCGGCAATATCGACACGCGCCTGCTCGCCAACGTCCTGCTCCGCGATCTGGCGCGGTCGGGCCGCCTCGCGCGGTTGCGGCTGACCCTGCAAGACCGCCCCGGCGCGCTGTTCAAGGTGATGCGCGAATTTGACGCGCACAACGTCAACATCATCGAGATTTACCACCAACGGATCTTCACCCACCTGCCCGCCAAGGGGCTCACGGCGGACATCGAATGCGAAGCCCGCGACAAGGATCAGCTCGACGGATTGGTCGCGAGCCTGCGCGCTTCGGGGTACGAAGTGGACCAGGTGGAGCTCGGCTGAGCACAGCCCGGTGCGCACCCCTGTGCATATTTACACTCCGTTTACCCTGATTTGTGGTTAAAACTCTTTCAACAAGCCCCCCGCACGGTCATATTGCAGTCTGTTTCGTTGAAAGGATAAGGCTGCACCGTGACCGCTCCTGTGCGTTTCCCGCGGTTTTTCGTGACCAGCCCGGCGCCGTGTCCCTATTTGCCGGGTCGCAGCGAACGCAAGGTGTTCACCGAACTCAAGGGTCCGCACGCCAGCGAACTCAACGATGCGCTCGGCCGGATCGGCTTTCGCCGCAGCCAGACGGTGTCCTATCGCCCGTCATGCCTCGATTGCACCGCCTGCATTTCGGTGCGGGTGGTGGCCGATCAGTTCCGCCCCTCATCCACCCAGCGCCGCGAAATGAAGCGCAACGGTGACCTGGTCACCAGCATGTGCCGCCCGTGGTCAACCAGCGAACAGTTTGAGCTGCTCCAGCGCTATCTGGGCGATCGCCACCCAGGCGGCGGCATGGCGACGATGGACGAGGTCGATTTCGCCGACATGGTCGAGCACACCCCGGTTGAAAGCTGGGTGATCGAATATCGCGAACCGACCACCGATGGCACCCCCGGCAAGCTGGTCGGCGCCTGCCTGACCGACCGCCAGGGTGACGGCCTGTCGATGGTCTACAGCTTTTACGATACCGCCGCGCCGGGCCGCTCGGGCCTTGGCAACTACATCATCCTCGATCACATCAGCCGCGCCGCCGAGGAAGGCCTGCCCTATGTGTACCTCGGCTACTGGGTCGAAGGGTCGGTGCGGATGCAGTACAAGATCCGCTACCGCCCGCTCGAGCGGCTAACCCGCGATGGCTGGGAAGCGTTCGGCGAAGTCCACCAGGACCGCCTGATCGCAGGCGCCGCCGCACTGCGCCGCGAAGAAGCCCCGCCGCTTGACGGCAGCACCAAGGACGGCGCGCATGGGGTGCAGGGGCAATACAAGGTCGGCTGAGGCCTAGGCCCCGAGAATCCACTTTCGAGCGGTTGCCATTTCGGGGTCACACCCCGCAGCAATGTCGGCTGCCGAGGCCTCGATCCGAACGTCGGGCAACACCGGCGCATCGGGCTGCGGTGTTTCGGGGAAATACCCCTTGAGCGGCAGATCGAACTCGAGACCGCTCTGCGGGAGGCGCACGAAGAACATCGCGCCGCCGTTGATCCCGCGCCGGTTGCCGCCGCTGGGGCCGCCGAACAGCCGAGCAGCGCCGCTCTCCTTGACCCGGCGCACGAAGCTGAAGGTGGCCGATGAATTAACCGGCCCCATCAGTACCGCCACCGGCACACGCACTTGCGGAGCTGCCGCGGCGAACGGCACGATCTCGCTCTCGTCCTCGTCGCCGGGCAGCTGGTAGAAGCCGCCGCCGATGTCGGTCGCATCCTTGCCCAAGGTGCGGAATGACCGGTCCCAGGTCTTGAGGAACGGGACAAGGTCGGCTGGCGCCTCGCGGAACCGGACGCGATTGAGATAACGCAGCGGGTGCATGGTCCTGCTGATCAGGTGCTGCAGGATCAGCGTCCCGCAATCGGTGCCCCCTTCGTTGAGGCGGATGTCGATAATCAGCCCCTTCGCCGAATTGACTGTGGCCAGCCGCTCGTTCAGCCAGCCCTGCCAGTCCCAGTTGCCCTGATAGGTAACCCAGCTCGGCATGGTCATCACGGCAATCCCTTGCGGATCGACCTGCCATTGCCACAACGGCTGATCCCCTGCTGGCTCGGTCGGCAGCAGCGCCTTGCGCGCTGTATAGGTGATTGCCGGCAGGACTGCGGTGTGGCGCTTGCCGCTTGGCTCGCGCCAGACGACCTTGTGGCCCGCTGACGAGGGCGGAAACAGCAGCCCCTGAAAGATATCGAAGGTCTCGAACTGCTCGTCGCCGCGCATTTCCATTTGGACGCGGCGCTTGGCATCATTGCTGCCGTCGGCGCGGGCATAGGGAAGCAGCGCGGCGAGCAATGCGGCGGGTTTCATCCCGTTCAGCCGCTCCACCCGGCTGCCGCGCGCAATGTCGGTCGCGGCGCCGCTATCGCCGATGACGATCATCTCGCCGCCCAGCCAGCGGAAGCGGAACGGAAGGCGGGTCGCGCGGTCGAACAGGTCGGCCACCACCGCATCGGTCTGGTTGAACGGATTGCACTGGGTGTGGCCGCAGCGCACTTGCGCGGTTAGCCGGCTGAGCGCCAGGAAGCGTGCGGCATTGCCCAGTGCCGCCTTCCAGTCGCGGGCGAAGGCAGCGTGCCGCTCTTCGAACTGGCGCGGGCTCTGATAGCGAAAGAGCCCGGGGTGCAGTTCGAGCGCGCGGCGCACGATCGTCACGTCGTCCAGCGGCGCGCTTTGCGCGAACGCTGCGGTGGGCATGACGGCAGTGCCTGCTGCGAGGGCGCCGGTGTGAAGGAAGGTGCGTCGGTCCATTGCACTTCCGTGCCAGCAACTGCGGACCGTCGCGCCTCAAAACCACATCTGCGCTGCTTATTCGCCTTTTGAGACGCGGCGGCGAAATTGCGACGGCGCTTCGCCCAGCGCGGCGGTGAAGGCGCGGTTGAAGCTGGCTTTCGATCCGAACCCTTCCTCCAGCGCGATGGTCAGCAGGTCCGCGCGGTCGCCGCTGCGCAGCCGCTCGGCCACCGCTTCGGCGCGCAGGCGGGCGATGAAGCTGGCGAAATTGGTGCCCTGACCGCGGTTGATCGCGCGGCTGAGGTAAGCGCTGTTGGTGCCGATCAGCCGCGCGAGTCGGGCGAGCGTCAGATCCTCATCGCGGGCCCAGCCGTTGCGGCGAATGACTTCGGCCCATTCGCGTCCCTGCGCCGCCCAGTCGCGGTTATCGGCGGCTGGGGCCAGTTCGGCGGCCAGGTCCGCCAAATGTGGGAAGGGCAAGGCGGCATGACGCCAGCCCTCGATCCCCAGATACAGCGCGACTGCGGCAATCGCGACGTACAGCCCCATCAGGCCGAAGTAGCCCAGCGGGGCGACGAGATCCCAGACGAGGTAGCTGGTCCAGACTGTAAAGAGCAGCGCCAGCGCGCCAAGCGCCGCGGCAAGCCAGCGCACGGCAAAACGCGTCTGATCGGCTACGTGGTCGCTCAGTGCAGCGCGATAGGCTTTGAGCTGATGCGCTGCGGCGCGACCATAGCAAGCCATTTGCGCGACGAGCGCTGCTGAAACGATCAGGCTGAAGGTATCGGCAGATTTGTCCGCCCACGCAAGTTTGGCGTCAGGCGGCAGGCAGAAGCAGGCAGCGAGGTAGCTGAATTGCAGCAAGGCGGGGATCAGGTGCCACGATGCCTTGTCCGGCCAGCGACCCTCGGTCAGCGCGCCAGTGTAAAGCCAGGCCAGCGGCGCCACGGCGAGAGTGATCTGGAACGGCGCGAAGCTTAGCCAAGGCCATTTGTCGTAGAACCCGGCAAACCCGATCAGCCACGGCATGACGATCGCTGCCATTACAACGAGCAGCGCCGCCAACGTCCGGTTGGCGGCGCGGTTCGCGAGCGTTCGGGCAAGCGCCGCGGCCAGGATCAGGAGCTGGATGACGGCCACGGTAAACACCGCGGTCCGCCATCCGAATGCAAGCCCCTCCAGCACGGTGCTGGCCCAGCTCAAATCAGGCGGGCAGGCCCGAGATTGCCTTCGTTTCCATGAAGTCCTTGAGCCCGGCCAGACCGCCTTCACGGCCATTGCCTGACTGCTTGTAGCCGCCGAACGGCGCGCCGGGGCTGGGGCCCCAGTTGTTGATCGCGACCATGCCGGCGCGAAGCTTGCCGGCGACGGCAGCAGCCTTGGCCGGATCGCCGGTGATGGCAGCAGACAGGCCGTATTCGGTCGCGTTGGCCATTTCGATCCCGTCTTCAAGCGTATCGTAGGTAAGGATCGTGGCGACTGGGCCGAAGATCTCTTCCTGCGCGATCCGCATGTCGGCGGTGACGCCCGAAAACACCGTCGGCTGGATGAAATAGCCGCGGTTGACGTTGGCTGGCAGGTCGGGCCCGCCGGTTTCGAGCGTCGCGCCCTGGTCGATCGCTGACTGGATCAAATCCTTGACCTTGTCGTACTGCGCCTTGTTGACCAGCGGGCCGAGGTGCTGGCCCTCCGCCATCGGATCGCCCACCGGGGTCGCCGCATACATTGCCTTGTAGAAGCCGACCACTTCGGCCTCACGGTCCTTGGCAACCAGCACCTTGGTCGGGCTGATGCACGACTGGCCGGTGTTGACCAGCGGACCCATCGCCACGGGGGCGAGCTGGGTGGTGATATCGGCATCGGGCAGGACCAGGTTCGGCGACTTGCCGCCCAGTTCCTGATGGACGCGCTTGACCGTGGGAGCGGCGGCAATCGCCACCTGGATCCCGGCGCGGGTCGAGCCGGTAAAGCTGACCATTTCGATATCGGGATGGCTGGAGATCGCGGTGCCAGTGGTCGGTCCGTCTCCGTTGACGAGGTTGAACACGCCGGCCGGCACGCCAGCCGCATCGAGGATCTCAGCAAAGATCATCGCGTTGGTCGGGCATTCTTCCGAAGGCTTGAGCACCATGGTGTCGCCGGCGGCAAGCGCCGGGGCAACCTTCAAGGCGATCTGGTTGAGCGGCCAATTCCACGGGGTGATCATGCCGACCACGCCGATCGCTTCATAAGCCACCTTGTAGCCCGGACCGTCTTCCATGAAGCTGAAGTCCTTGAGCGCCTGGATCGTGCTGACGAAGCCGCCGATCCCGGCACCAACCTGCGCGGTGATCGCGAAGGACAGCGGCGCACCCATTTCCTCGGCCATCGACTGGGCAAGGTCGGGTGCGCGCTTCTTGTATTCCTCAACGATCCGTTCGAGCAGCGCGACGCGCTCTTCGCGGGTGGTCTGGCTGTACGACTTGAACGCGCGGCGCGCGGCGGCAACCGCCTTGTCGACATCGGCCTTGGTGCCGACGCTGATCACGGCGCAAGCCTCTTCTGTGGCTGGATTGATGACCTCGCGGCGCGCTCCGCCTTCGCTATTCACCCACTTGCCGTCAATGTAGTGCTGCAGCCGCTCGCGCATCGCGAATCTCCCTTAATGGTTCGATTAAACTCGCCTCCCATTTCGGGTTCGCAGCGAAAGATTGCAAGATGCAATCGGCAGGGCGGGCCTAAGCTGCGTTACTGGCTATCATACTGGCTGGGTGCGAGCGCGCGGGCCAGCACTGCCGGATTGTAAAGCGACCGCGCTTCGGCGCGGCGCAGGGGGCCTTGCCAGACCGCTGCGCCGAGCTGCCAGCGATCGAGCGCGGTGAGCGCCCCGGCGGGATCGGCGCTCATGCGGCGCTCAATTTCGCCCAGCGCGGCGGCGGCGCGGCGCAGCGGCGCGACGCGGCCTTCCAGTCCGGGCAGGGCATAGCGTTCATCGATCAGCCCCAGTTCCGATCGCGCCGCCGATATCATCAGTCGCGCCGCTGGCTCATCGCCGGCCGCTGCGAGCACTCTGGCATTGTCCAGCGCTGCACCGACGTGGCGCAGCGCGCCGGCCAGATCGACCGCGACCGGCGCCGTGCAGGTCTCCGGAGACAGCGCGCGAACGTAATCGGCCAGTCCAGTCAGCACGGCCGCGGGCGGCGCGGGGCCATCGAACTCTTCGGTAGTCAGGCCCAGAATGAACGGCTCGAGCGAGCCGGACGCACCGCTTTGATCGATCTTCAGCAGGTGCTTGTCGCCGCTCAGGTTGGGAATCGGACGCGGATTGAAAACACCATCACCGCGGTGCGAGCTGAACAGCGAGGCGGTGACATCGGCGGTGCCCGGCGCGCCGCTGAGTCCGGGATAGGAAAACGCCGGATTGTCATGCCCGCCGCGGTGGCAGGCGTTGCACGACAGGCCCGAGCGCGCGGCCTGCCCGCCCAGCAGCAAAGGTGCGCGGAACGCCGCTGCGCCAATCGCGATGCTGCGTGCACGCTGCGGATCAGTCGGGATGGTCAGGCACGGGCCGGGCTCGGTGCTCAGCACGGCCAGCAGCGCACCGGGCGTGGTCCATTGCGCGGCGCGCGGGGCCGGGGCGGGGCGGGTGGCCAGCGCGCCTGCGGCCGCGATCAGGCCCAGCAATAGCGGCGCTGCGCGCCGGCTCATCCTCGCGAAGTGCCGCGATCGATCCAGTGGCGCAATTCGTCCGATTGGGCGCAGCCGAACGTGCAGATCGAATCCAGCCGCGCCAGCATCCGCCGGGCGCCGGTCACATCGCCGCGTTCGAGCAGCATCTCGCCGTAATATTCGATCGCGCCCAGATGCTGCGGGGCAATCGCCAGTGCATCTTTGTAGTAGTGTTCGGCGAGATCGTAATGTTTGAGCTTGCGGTTGGCAAAGCCCAGATAAGTCAGCAGATCGGGGTGCGGGCCGAACGCCCGCTGCGAGACCTTGAGCGCGGCGATCGCATCGCCATAGCGGTGCTCATTAAGCAGCGAGACCGCGGCAATATAGGCCTGATCGCCATCGGCACTGGACGCGAAAGCGGGCACGCCCGCGGTATCGATCCGCGCCTGCTTGCCCGCGGCGATCGCAGCTTTAACCTCAGTCAGGCCATCTTCGATGGTCTTGGCATCTGCGCAGGTTCCGGCGCACGCGGCGGACTTTGCCTGCAGCCAGTCAAGCTGCGCCTGGGCTTTGGCGGGATCACCCAGCTTGGCATAGACAGCGCCCGATTTGACATGCGCGGCGAGCAGATCGGGATCGTATTTGACCGCTTTTTCAAGGTAGCCGCGCGCGCCCTTGGCATCGTCGCGGCCCAGCTTGGATAGCGCCATCAGCAAGTTGGTGTTGGCATCTTTGGGCGCAACTTCCAGCACCCGCCCGAATGCCCGCTCGGCATCTTTCCAGCGCTGTTCCTGCAACGCGGCGATGCCGCTGCGGTATTCGGCCGCAGGATCGTACTGCGGCGCGCTGCTGCTCGGCATCGATCCGCCGCCGCCTCCGCCGCCGCCGCCAGAGGCCCGCACGGGTAGGCTGGGGGTGGCGATTATCAGTGCAGCAGCACCAATTAACAAAGTGATCCGGAATGTGCGGGCCATGGTGACCTCCATTGCAGTTGGCCCCCAAATACCACCGGTATGGCAACCCCGCAACGCACTAGCGCTGACGGTAAAGTCTGGCCTCGGCCTCGCGCCGCCGCACCAGTCCTGCCATGCGCTTGCCCCCGGCGTTGACCCATTTGCTAAACTCTTGTGCGGCGGCCTCGAACTGGCCAGCGAGGTGAAGCTTGGTCAACGCCGCCTTGGCGATTGCCCCGGTGTTGTAGTGACAGCTGACCATGGCATCGAATTGGCCCTGGCTGGTCGGAGCATCACCCAGCGCGCGCGCCACATCGCGAGCAAAGCGGACGAGATCGTGTTCCAGCCGGACATCGCATTCGGCCTGCGTCCAGACGGTGCCCGGACTGATTCCCCTGCCGGTCGCGCCCCAGCCGATGGTCCATGGCGCGCCGCCGGTGGCGGGATCGGGATAGGCTTCGAAGCGTCCGTCCTTGCGCGCCCGCGCACAGCCTTCGAACTGCTTGATCAGCGCCAGCCCGTCCGGGCCGATGGCGCTTGGCGCTTTGGCCCCCGGCGAAGCGGACGCGGCTGGCGCAGGTGACGGGGCAGACGGCGGTGAGGCAGGCGCAGGATCGTGACCGGCCTTCATCCGGCGCAAGGCTTCGAAAAAGTCGAACGAGAATTCCATGGTGGCTGCCTCGCGGTGGAATCGGGAGGCGCAAGTACTAGGGTCAGGACTCATTGATCATAACCAGTAGCAGCAGGTTGCTGCGATTGAGATGGCGGACATGAAGGTATGGGCGCAGCGGTCGTAGCGGGTCGCGACGCGGCGCCAGTCTTTGATCCTGGCGAAGACGTTTTCGAT
>JANYEY010000087.1 GCA_025359685.1 Sphingomonadaceae bacterium
TGGCGGACAGGGTGGGATTCGAACCCACGGTGAGCTTGCACCCACGGCGGTTTTCAAGACCGCTGCCTTAAACCACTCGGCCACCTGTCCTACGCGAGGAGCCGCTAGCCGGTTTGCGGCACTGCGGCAATTCCCGAATCGCACGCAGTGTGACACACTGACGCCATGGATCTTGCCCGCACCGTGAAGTTGTATGCCGCGCCGTTGTTTGCGGTGGCCTTGCTGTCGGTGCCGCAAGGGCCGGTGCCAGCGCAAGTTGGTTCGCCAGTGCTCACCCCGGTCGTGCAGCCGCTACCAGCACCCGTGCGGCCGCCGGTACAGGCGACTGCGGACGAGAGTGCTGGCTTCCAGGGCTATCTTCAGCTGCTCAGCGCCCGCGCCCGCAGCGAAGGTGTGCGTGAAGCGACAATCGCGGCGATGACATCGGGGCTGACCTTCAACCCGCGCGTCATCGCGCTTGATCGGGCTCAGCCGGGTAGCACGCCGGGCTCGCCGCCCGCTTTCTGGCCGTACTATCGCAGTCACGTCGATGCAGCACGGATCAATAGCGGGCGCGACATGTTGGCGAACAGCGCGATGGTGACTCCCGGGATCGAGGCGCAATACGGCGTCCCGGCCAAGATCCTGATCGCGATCTGGGGCCATGAAACCTTCTATGGCCGCGTGAAGGGCGATTTCGACTTGCCGCGCTCACTGGCGACGCTGGCTTACGAAGGCCGCCGCCGTGATCTGTTCGCCGATGAATTTATCGCCCTGATGAAAATGGCAGATCGCGGTGTGCCACGCGCCCAGATGATCGGCAGCTGGGCCGGCGCCTTTGGCAATCCGCAGTTCCTGCCGTCGATCTATTTGCGTCTGGCCAAGGACGGCGACGGTGATGGCCGCGCCGATATCTGGAACAGCCGTGCCGATACGCTGGCTTCGATCGCGAACTATTTCCGCGATGCCGGATGGAAGCGCGGCGAGCCGTGGGGCGTGCGGGTGTCGCTGCCTGACAGCTTTGATCGCAACAGCCTGCCCGAAAAGCTTGAGGCCCCAAGTTGCCGCAACGTGCACGCGCGTCATTCAGCCTGGCGCACGGTGGCCGAATGGCGCGCGCTGGGCATTTCGCCGCAGGCCTCGATCGATGATAGCACCATGGCCACACTGTTCGAACCCGACGGACCGGGGAATGGTTCATTCCTGTTAACCGGTAATTATCGCGTTATCCTGCATTACAACTGCTCGAACTACTACGCACTGTCCGTGGGGTTGCTTGCAGATGAGATTGCCCGTTAAAAAACACCTGCCGCTCGCGGCGCTGACCTTCCTTGCCGCCTGCGGCGGGGGTGCCCGCCCGTCTGACGCGGCGCAGGCCCAGCCTGTCCGGGGCGGTCCTTCGGCGGACTATCCGATGGTGATCGGAGCGCCCTACACCGTTGACGGGGTGACCTACACGCCCACCGATACCATGAATTCCGATGCGGTCGGCCATGCCGTGGTTGGCACCGATGGCGGCAACGCCGTCTCGGCAGCGCACCGCACCCTGCCTTTGCCTAGCTACGTTGAAGTGACCTCCATCGAAACCGGGAAAACAATCCTCGTCCGGGTCGAGCGGCGCGGGCCGCTGAGCGGCAAGGGCCTGATCGAACTTTCACCCGGTGCCACCGCACAGCTTGGTATGCTGGGCGCGGCAAGCGATTCGGTGCGCGTGCGCCGGGTCAATCCGGTCGAACAGGACCGCGCGCTGCTGCGCATGGGCCAGCCTGCACCGGCACGAATGGACACGCCCAAGTCGCTCCTCGCCGTGCTCGGCCGCAAGCTCGATTTGCAGGAAGGCGTGGTGCGCAACGCGCCCGTGATCGAGCCGAGCCCGCCCCCAGCGCCGGCGCCAAGCCCGGCTCCTGTCAAAGACGGCAAGGCCAAGCTGAAGCCCACCGTCAAACCTGCCTCCAAACCGGCACCAAAGCCGACGCCCGTTCCTGCTACTGCGGCAGTTCCGGCCCCGGCACCCGCGCCAGCCCCTGCTCCGGCGAGCCCAACGAAGCCAGCGGCACATGGCAAGTTCCTGGTCCAGGTCGGCGCATTTTCGAATCGAGACAATGCCCGGTCGGCTGCAGCCAAGATCGGCGGCTCGGTGAGCGCTGTGGGCAAGCTCTGGCGCGTCCGCATGGGGCCCTTTGCTGGCGAGGCGGAAGCCAAGGCCGCGCTGGTGAAGGCCAAGGCGGCGGGTTATAGCGACGCTCGAATCCAGCGCGCGGATTAAGCCCTCAGCTTGATCCTCCGCGCTGCCAGGCGGGGGCGCGGTGAAATCGTTACGCAACTGGTTGCTGCTGTCGGCGCTGGCGCTTCCCGGCGCCGCGCCGGCGCATGACCAACGCGCAGCCACGATAAGTCAGCCACCGAGCGCGGCAAGCGCTCCAATCGCCTTGCTCGCCGATTTGAGTTCGGGCCAAGTCCTGTTCGCGCGGGATGCCAATCGCCGCTTCCTACCTGCCTCGATGACCAAGGCGATGACCGCATTGGTGGCCTTCGATCTCATTGCCAGTGGTAAGCTGAAAGAGACCGACCGCATTGCCGTCCGCCCTGAAACGGCAAGCCGGTGGGCGGGGAAGGGGACGACCCTCAACTTGCGCGCCGGCGAGTCTGTGAGTGTTCATGACCTGTTGATGGGAACAACCACCGTTTCCGCCAATGATGCGGCCGCAGTCTTGGCCGAAGGCGCGGGCGGATCGGTTACCCAGTGGGCCGCAGCCATGAATGCGCGGGCTGAAGCGCTAGGTATGACCGGTAGTCATTTTTCCAGTGCCAACGGCTTTCCCGATGGCGGCAAGACCTATGTGACGGCCAACGATCTGGTGCGTCTGGCGCGGGCGTTGATCCAGGATCATCCAGAGCTCTACCGGCGCTATTTTGGCCAGCAGGCCATCCTGTGGCATGGTGCCAGGCTGCGCAGCCACGATCCGCTTTCGGGCCTGCTCCCCGGCGCTGACGGAATCAAGACCGGCCACAGCTTTGAGGCAGGGTTCAATTATCTCGGGTCGGTCGAGCGACAAGGGCGGCGCGTGGTGCTGGTTATTGCCCGCGCTCCGACTGAGCCTGGCCGTGCTTCTGCTGCGCGCAAGCTGGCCGAATGGGGCTTCGAAGCTTGGGACAGCGCCGTGTTCCTTGACCCCGGCTTTGCGGTGGGCGAAGCGTGGGTACAGGGCGGCAATGCGCGGGGGGTCCGGCTAGGCGTGCCGCGCCGCTATGCCCTTTCCATACCTCGTGGCGGTTCGCGGGTTGTTAGCGCTACGATCACTTACGATGGTCCACTTCGCGCGCCGCTCGCCAAGGGGCAGCAAGTCGCTCGTCTGACCGTCCACCTTGCCGGACAGCCCGATCATGTCCTGCCCCTGGTTGCGCTCGACGCAATCGATTCTGCAGGACCAATCGACAGGATCGCGAATGGCCTGCTAGGGCTGATGGAATGACGCGCGGAAAATTTATCGCCTTCGAAGGTGGGGAGGGGGCAGGCAAGAGCACGCAGGCGCGGATGCTCGCTGCTGCCCTCGCCGAACGCGGGAGCGGTTGCGTGGTCACCCGCGAACCCGGCGGGACGCCGGGGGCCGAAGCCATCCGCGCGTTGCTGCTGGGGACCGCGGGCGAAGGCTGGCATCCCCGTGCCGAGGCCTTGCTGTTCGCTGCCGCCCGCTCGGACCATGTCGAACGCCTGATCGTACCCGCGCTTGCCGCCGGTAAATGGGTGATCTGCGACCGTTTCGTCGATTCTAGCCGGGCCTATCAAGGTGGCGCCGGAGGCCTTGGCGATGCTGATGTGATGGCGCTCCACCAAGTCGGCAGCCAGGGCCTGCTCCCTGACCTGACCCTGCTGATCGAGGTGTCGACCGAAACTGCAGCGGCCCGCGCCCATGCGCGCGACGGTGGCGAGGCGGACCGCATCGGCGGACGTGACGGGGCCTATCACGCCCGGGTCGCCAGCGCCTTTGCCGCACTGAACAAGGCTGAGCCGGAACGCTTTGCACGGATCGACGGCGATGCCGATGCGGCGTTGGTGCATCAAGCCGTGCTGGCAGCACTGTTACTGCAATGAACGAGCTGATCGGCCACGAGGAAGCTTGGCGCGAATGGAACAGCGCGATGGGTTCCGCGCGGATGCACCACGCCTGGATCCTCACCGGTCTCAAGGGACTGGGCAAAGGGCAGTTTGCCCGCGCTGCCGCCGCCGCGCTGGTGGCGGAGCCCGGACTGGCTCAGCCCTCGGTCGAGGCCCATCCCGATATCCTGATCCCTGAGCATCCGCCCGAAAACAAGGAAGAGGTCAAGAAGCGCGACGATGGGCAGCCCTATCGCCGCAAGCGGTCCATCCCGATTGACGAAGTGCGTGCCTTGCAGCGCCGGCTGACCACGCGGCCAACGCTTGGCAGCCGGCGCGTGGTGATCATCGATCCGGCAGACGACCTCGAAAAGAGTGCGGCAAATGCGCTACTGAAAAGCCTGGAAGAACCGCCGCAGGGCACATTCTTCCTGCTGGTCACGCACCGCCTTGGCCGCCTGCTTCCAACCTTGCGCTCGCGCTGCCGGGTGTTGCGGTTCAATCCGCTGTCCGACGCGCAGATTACGGCCATTCTCGCGGCGTCCGCCCCGCAGGCCGAAGCAGCTACACGCGCTGCCGCGGTCGCTGCTGCCGAAGGGTCGCCCGGCGCAGCGCTCGATTTTGTCGACCAGGACCTCGGCAAGCTCCACGACCTGATGTTGCGGCTGATCGCCGAAGGGGACGAGCATTTCGCATTACGCGGGGCCTTGGCCGAGGAAATTGGCATGCGGCCCGACCGTGAACGGCAGCAGGCGGCAGTCGACCTCGCCCGCGCGGTGGTGGTGGCTCGGCTTGGTCGCGATCCGCAGCGCGATGGTGCGGTAATCGACGCCCACGGTGAACTGGTCAGGCTTGCGGCCCAATTGCCCACATACAACTTCGATTCGGGATTGGTCGCGATGGAACTGGGGGCCTTGCTGGCAGGGCTGGCGATGCCTAGAGAGACCGCTTGACCCTTAGAGAAAGCGCTGCTCCGGCCATGGCCGAACTCTATTACATCACCACCGCGATCGCTTATCCCAACGGGCGTCCGCATATCGGACATGCTTACGAGGCGGTTGCAGCCGATGCCATCGCTCGCTTCCAGCGGATGCAGGGCCGCGACGTGCGTTTTACCACCGGGACCGACGAGCACGGCCTGAAGATGGTCAAAACCGCGCGCGAGCAAGGCGTTGAGGTGCAAGCCTTGTGCGATGAAATGTCCGGTTATTTCCGTGATATGTGCGCCAAACTGAATATATCGCATGATCGTTTCGTACGGACCACGGAGCCGGCACATCACCTTGCGAGCGTGGCGATCTGGGAAGCGATGAAGGCGAACGACGATCTTTATCTCGATCGTTACGAAGGCTGGTACTCGGTCCGCGACGAGGCGTTCTACGAGGAAAAAGAGCTCAGCGAGGGGGAAGGGGGCGTCAAGCTTTCGCCGCAAGGCACCCCGGTTGAGTGGACTGTCGAGGAAAGCTGGTTTTTCCGTCTGTCAAACTACGCGCAGCCGCTGCTAGATCTCTACGCTGCGAACCCGGAATTCATCCGCCCGGAGAGCCGCCGCAACGAAGTGCTCAAATTCGTCGAGGGCGGCCTGCGCGATCTCAGCGTGTCGCGCACCAGCTTCGACTGGGGAGTGCCGGTTCCCGGATCTCCCGATCACGTCATGTACGTCTGGGTCGATGCGCTGACTGCGTACATGAGCGCGCTCGGTTATCCTGATAAAACAGGCGATTGGGGCAAGTACTGGCCAGCGAACCTGCACTTGATCGGCAAGGATATCGTGCGTTTTCACACGGTCTACTGGCCGGCGTTCCTGATGTCGGCCAAGCTGCCGCTGCCCAAACAGGTCTTCGGGCACGGCTTCCTGCTTGCCCGCGGCGGCGAGAAAATGTCGAAGTCGCTCGGCAACGTGGTCGATCCGCTCGAATTGGCGGACCGTTTCGGGGTCGATGCGCTGCGCTATTTCTTCCTGCGCGAAGTAAGTTTCGGCCAGGACGGCAGCTATTCGGCCGAGGCGATCGTCGGGCGCGGCAATACCGAACTTGGTAACGCCTTCGGCAATCTGGCGCAGCGCGTGCTGAGTTTTATCGCCAAGAACCTCGACGGAGCTCTGCCCGAAATTCACGGTCACACCGAGGCGGATGCAGCGCTGTTCGATGCGATCGGCCGCGCGGTGCAGCAGGATATTCCTGCCGCTTTCGAAGACCTCGCGCTGCAGCAGGGGATCGACCACTGGCTCCAGGCCTGCTTCGCCTGCAACCAGTATGTTGATGAGCAAGCCCCCTGGGCGTTGCGCAAGACCGACCCCGAGCGGATGCAGACCGTGCTCGCCACGCTCTACATCGCCATTGCGGAACTGGCGGTTGCGATCCTGCCGGTGATCCCCGGCAAGGCGGCGGAACTGCTCGACACAATGGGCGTTCCTTTGGAGAACCGCACCTACGCCGGGATCGGCGCACACTGGTATTCGCCGCTGGCCGAAAGCGACTTTCGTCTGGCCGCTCCGGTGCCGCTGTTCCCGCGGCTCGAATTGCCGGCGGAGGGTGAGGCCTGATGCTGATCGATTCGCACTGCCACCTTGAATACAAGGGACTGGTCGAAGACCAGGCGGGAGTGCTCGACCGGGCCCGTGCGGCCGGGGTGGGGGGCATGCTCTCGATCTCGACCCGCCAGAGCGAATGGGACCAGGTCATCGCCACGGCGGAGCGCGAAGGCGACGTCTGGGCTTCGGTCGGCATCCACCCGCACGAGGCGGACAGCCACGCGGACCTCGGCGAAGCGGCGCTGCTGGCGGCGACCGAGCATCCCAAGGTGATCGCGATCGGCGAAACCGGGCTCGATTATTATTACGACCATTCGGATCGGCAGACTCAGCAGGCCTTGCTGCGGCGGCACATCGCCGTGGCGCGGCAGACCGGACTGCCGTTGATCGTGCATACCCGCGATGCCGAAGACGATACCGCCGCGATCCTTGGCGAGGAAATGGAGCAGGGCGCTTACCCGGCGCTGATCCATTGCTTCACCGCCTCGGCTGACTTTGCCCGCAAGATGCTCGATCTCGGACTGACGATCTCGCTCTCTGGCATCGTGACCTTCAAGAATGCCAAAGACTTGCAGGCCGTCGCTGCCGATCTGCCTGAAGATCGGATCTTGGTTGAAACAGATTCGCCGTTCCTTGCACCGGTGCCGCACCGCGGCCGGCCCTGCGAACCAGCGTTCGTTGCGGATACTGCGCGGTTTGTTGCTGAATTACGCGGGGTATCGCTCGAGCAACTGGCCGCGGCGACCACGCGCAATTTTGCGCGGTTGTTCACCAAGGCCGGTCTGTGAAGGTTCGCTTGCTCGGCAGCGGGACGTCCACCGGAGTTCCGCGGGTCGGCAACGATTGGGGCCGCTGCGATCCGGCTGAGCCAAAAAACCGCCGGTCCCGGGTCTCGATCCTGGTCGAGAACGAAGCTGGCAGCCGCCTGCTCGTTGATACGTCGCCCGATCTGCGTAACCAGATGCTCGATGCAGAAGTCGATCGGATTGATGCGGTGTTCTGGACGCACGACCATGCCGATCATGTCCATGGGATCGATGATCTTCGGGTCATGCGCTATGGCCGCGCGGCGCCGATTCCGGGGTATGCCGCCGAGGAAACCGCGCGGCGGCTGCGGCTGCGCTTTGGATATGCCTTTGCAGGCCAAGAGGGCTATCCTACGATCCTGTCGCTCGAACCGCTTGAGCCGCTCAAGATGTGTGCCGGGTTCGGTGTAGGCTGGTGCCAGATGCAGCACGGGCCCGCGCAATCGACCGCTTATCGCTTTGATTGTGACGGTAAAGCAATTGGTTACGCGACGGACTTCAGTGAGATTAACCGTCATATGGTGGACCTGTTCAACGGCGTCGACGTGCTGGTGGTCGATTGCCTGCGCCGCGAACCACATCCAACCCATGCGCATCTCGCGATGGCGCTTGAACTGACCGAGGCCTGCCGCGCGGGTCAGGCGGTTTTGACGCATCTCGACAAGAGCATGGACTACCGGACGCTGTGCGATGAGGTTCCGGGGCATGTTCAGGTTGGATACGATGGGTTGGAGGTCGTTGCGTGACAGCATTTTCGACGCCATCATTCGTCGTGCTGGCGATCGGTTGCCTGGTGTTGAACATTTATGCGTTCCGCAGCGATGCTGCTGCTGCGGGACATGGATCGCGTCAGAAGCTGCAAATGGCGGCAATTTGGGCTTCGATCATCATTGGATTGACCTTGCTCATCCGGACGTTCGGCTAGTGGAGCCCGCCGAATCACTTCTTTCATTTAACATAATATATATTATCAATCTAAAATGACCCAACCAAAGCCACCCACTCCAGACCAGACTGCCCTGCAGCGACTGCTCGCCATCATGGCACGGCTGCGCGATCCGGTGAGCGGCTGCGACTGGGATCTGGCGCAGGACTTCGCTTCGATCGCGCCGTACACGATCGAGGAAGCCTACGAGGTTGCCGACGCAATCGAACGCGCCGACATGCTCGCGCTCAAGGACGAGCTTGGTGACCTGCTGCTACAGGTCGTGTTCCATGCCCGCATGGCCGAGGAACTTGGCCTGTTCGCGTTCGCCGACATCGCCTCGGCTATTTCCGACAAGATGGAAGCCCGCCATCCGCACATCTTTAGTGGCTCACCTGACCTCGGCCAGTCACGCGAATTGCGCTGGGAGGCACTTAAGGCCGAAGAACGCGCAGCCAAGGGCGATGGCGGCACTCTGGACGGCGTTGCCCATTCGCTGCCAGCGCTGCTCCGCGCCGAGAAGCTGCAGAAACGCGCCGCGCGAGTTGGGTTCGACTGGCCCGACCCGCAGGGCCCGGCTGACAAGCTGCGTGAAGAAATGGCCGAACTCGCCGAAGCGCACGGTCTTGACCACCAGATCGAGGAAGCCGGCGACCTCCTGTTCGCGGCGGTCAACCTCGTTCGCGCTTACGGCGTGGCGCCCGAGAATGCGTTGCGCGCCGCCAACCGCAAGTTCGAACGCCGTTTTCGTGCCATGGAGATCGCCGCCAAAGCACGCGGCCTCGACTTCGCGTCGCTCTCGCTCGACGATCAAGAAGCGCTATGGCTTGAGGTCAAGCAATCAGAGGCCGGAAAAACGGCCTAGATCACGCGCGGCGAGCCGAACCTCCAGCCGGGTCAGCGGGCCGCGTTCGTCACTTCCCGCTGCACTTTCGCCTAGCACCTCGCCATTGGCGTGCAGCCAGGCGATCCGCTGACCATCGCTGGCCGAAAGCGTGAAGGTGTGCAGCTTGGCTCCTTGCGTGAGCGTGCGGCTGATCGCCTCGAGCAGCGCACCACAGCCCAGTCCGGTCAACGCCGAGACCGGGACGGCCACGCGATCCTCGCGGTTTTCAGCCAGTTCGAGCAATTCCGCAGTCTGGTCCGGGCTCAGCAGGTCCCATTTGTTCCAGACTTCAAGCAGCGGGATGGTCGGCACCTCCCCCTCCGCTTCCAGCAGCCCAAGATCGCGCAGGATTGCCAGCACTTCGTGCTTCTGGGCGATTGTGTCAGGATTGGCCATATCACGGACATGGACGATCACGTCCGCCGCGGTGACTTCTTCCAAGGTCGCGCGGAATGCGGCGATGAGCTGGGTCGGCAGATCTGAAATGAAACCGACCGTGTCCGAGAGGATCACCTTGTCCACGCCGGGTAGCCGCACGCTGCGCATCGTCGGATCGAGCGTTGCGAACAACAGGTCTTCGGCCATGACCGTTGCGCCGGTGAGCCGGTTGAACAGCGTGCTTTTGCCGGCATTGGTATAGCCGACCAGCGCGATTACCGGCCACGGTGCCTTTTCGCGCCGATTGCGATGGAGTCCGCGAGTGCGGCGGACTTGCTCAAGCTCTTTGCGCAGTTTTGCCATGCGGTCGCGGATCAGGCGGCGGTCGGCTTCGATCTGGGTTTCGCCCGGCCCGCCAAGAAAGCCGAAGCCGCCCCGCTGGCGTTCAAGGTGCGTCCAGCTGCGCACCAGTCGCCCGGCCTGGTAATCGAGGTGCGCCAGTTCAACTTGCAGCCGCCCTTCGGCAGTTGCCGCACGTTCACCGAAGATCTCGAGGATCAGGCCGGTGCGGTCGATCACCTTGCGCTTGAGTTTTTCCTCGAGGTTGCGCTGCTGGATTGCAGTCAGGCTGCCGTCGACCACTACCAGTCCGGCATCGCCAAGGTTGCAGGCGACGTCGATGTTCTGGATCTGCCCTTCCCCGAACAGTGTGGCGGCGCGCGCCTCGCGGATCGGGATGGCCACGGCATCGACCACTTCGAGGCCGATCGCCAGCGCCAGTCCGCGCGCTTCTTCAAGCCGGGCCGCGCTGTCGATGTTTGCAGAGCCCCTGCCCCGAAACTCGGGATAGACGATCAGCGCCCGCGCACTGCGCGAGACTTCGCCATCGGTTTCTTCCCCGAAGATCAGCTGGTTTCGCCGTCGTCGCTATCGCCCATCAAATCGATCGGGCCAAGCGGCTGAATGGTTGAGACGGCATGCTTGTAGGCAAGCTGCACATAGCCTTCGCGTTCAAGCAGCATGCAGAACAGGTCGAACGCGGCAACGCGGCCTTGCAGCATCACCCCATTGACGAGGAACATGGTGACCTGCACCCCGCTTTCGCGGACGCTGGAGAGGAACACGTCTTGTAGCAGGCGGACCTTTTTGCCGCCTTCAACCGCGCTGCCGAACTGGGCGACGTCAACCGGCAAGCTCGGCATGATGGTCGAAACCGCATGCTTGTAGACCAGCTGGGCCTGACCATCGCGGCGCAGCAGGATCGAGAAATTATCGAACCAAGTGACGATCCCCTGCAGCTTGACGCCCTTGACGAGGAACATGGTCACCGGGACCTTGTTCTTGCGCAACAGGTTGAGGAATTGATCCTGCAGGTTCTGGCCCTTGCCCGAAGGCGGGCCGCTGGGCACTGCTGGAGTAATTTCGGCGACGTCATCCTCTGCTTTAGCAGGGCGCGGACGTGCGGTGAGCGTACGTGAGGTCATGGCATCTGTCCTTCTTGTTGGCGGCCGTCGATACGGTCCGCAATCTGGCCCCTCAGAGAAGAAAAGGCCGGTTTTAGTGCATCTGTCTTACGCCAATGCGCGCGTTCGGTAAACGCCCTTCATGTTACACGGGCGTTTCAGAGTTGTACTTCGATTTCCCCCTCTTGATCATCATCGCGGCGCTCAACCATGCCCAGCAGCTTGAGCTTGCGGTGCAGTGCGGACCGTTCCATCCCGATGAAACTCGCGGTGCGCGAAATATTTCCCGAGAAGCGACGAATTTGCACGCGCAGGTATTCGCGCTCAAAATTCTCGCGCGCTTCGCGTAGCGGCACACCCATCAGCGAAGGCATGCCATTGTCTCCGTTGACGCGACCCGAAACGACCTCGCTGGGCAGCATGTCAGCTTCGATTCTGGCCAGGCGATCGCGCGGGGTGAGGATGATCGTGCGCTCAACCACGTTGCGCAGCTGGCGCACGTTACCGGGCCATTCGTAGCTTTGCAGCGCCGCCATCGCCTCGATACTAACCTCTGGCGGCGGAACCCCCTGGTCGGAAGCGAAGCGGGCGAAGAAGTGATCGACCAGCATGGGAATGTCATCGCGCCGTTCGGCCAGTGACGGGATCGTGACTGGCACCACGTTCAGCCGATAGAACAGATCTTCGCGGAAGCGCCTCTCGGAAATTTCGCGCTCAAGGTCGCGCGCGGTCGAGGATACAACCCGCACATCGACGCGGATCTGGCGGTTGCCGCCGACCCGGACAAAGGATTGCTCGGTCAGCACGCGCAGGATGCGAGCCTGGGTCGAGAGCGGCATGTCGGCCACTTCATCGAGATAAAGCGTGCCGCCGTCAGCCATCTCAAGCAGCCCGGCCCGCACCAGTTTGCCATTGGCTTCCTCACCAAACAGCTCCTGTTCAAATCGTTCCGGCGTGATCCGCGCCGAATTGACGGTGACGAAGGCGTGCTCGGCGCGTCCGCTCCAGCTATGCAGCAGCCGCGCGGCGACTTCCTTGCCCGATCCGCCCGGGCCGGTGATCAGCAAGCGGCTGCCGGTGTTGGCGACCCGTTTGAGCGTGGCGCGCACCGTGTTGATCGCGGTGCTGTTGCCGGTGAATTCATCGGCGGTGACAAAGCCTTCGCGCAGCCGGGCGTTTTCGCGCCGCAAGCGGTCGGTCTCGGTCGCGCGCTCGACCAGCAGAAGCAAGCGTTCCGCCTCGAACGGCTTTTCGATAAAGTCCATCGCCCCGCGCCCGATTGCCGAGACGGCGGTGTCGATGCTGCCGTGCCCGGAGAAGATGATCACCGGCAATTCGGGTTCGCGGCTCTTGATCGCGTCGAGCACTTCGAGTCCGTCCATCGGGCTGCCGTGGAGCCATACATCGAGCAAGACCAGACTCGGGCGGCGTTCGTCGATCATCGCCAGCGCCGAAGTGCTATCCCCGGCCACGCGGCATTCGTAGCCTTCGTCGCTCAGCACGCCGGCCACGAGATCGCGGATATCGCGTTCGTCATCGACAATCAGGATTTCGAGCGCCATCGGTTTTTCCTCAACTCATCATTCAGCCGCTTCGGAGGCACGGTGGCCTTCGAGCGGATCGCGCGCAAAACGCATGGTCACCACGGTCCCGTCAGGATCGCCCGTCGTGAAACTCATTTCCCCCCCATGTTCCTCAACAATCTTGTTGACGATCGCGAGCCCGAGACCGGTGCCCTTTTCGCGTGTCGTCACGTAAGGCTCGACAATCCGTTCGCGGTCTTGCGGAAGCCCGATCCCGTTGTCGGCGATCTTCACCATGACGTCCTCGGACGTGCCGATCAGCGTCACCGCAATGCGGCCGCGCCAGGTTTCGTCTTCCTGCTTCGACCGCGCTTCTATCGCTTCGGTGGCGTTCTTGAGCACGTTGGTCATAGCCTGACCGAATTGGTGACGGTCGCAGGCGATGATCCCCATGTCCGGATCGGCGGTGAAGGTGAAATTGATTTCCGGGCGCGCCACTTCCTGCAGGAACAGGGCCTGCCGCGCGAGATCGACCGGATCCTCGCCGCGGAACACCGGCTTGGGCAGCCGCGCAAACGATGAAAATTCGTCGACCATGCGGCGCAGTTCGCCAACCTGCCGAATGATCGTGCCGGTCAGCTCCTCGAACAGCTCGCCATCACTTGTCAGTTGCTTGCGGTAGCGCCGCTTGAGCCGCTCGGTCGCGAGCTGGATCGGGGTCAGCGGATTCTTGATCTCGTGCGCGATGCGCCGCGCCACGTCCGACCAGGCGGCCTGGCGCTGGTCAACCAGCTGGCGGGTGATGTCCTCGAAAGTGATGACATCGCCCGAGGCCGAACGGGTCGACTTGACTGCCAGCGTCAGCAGTTCGCTGCCCTTTGAATAATGCACGATGCCGCCCTCCGTCCCGCCTTCGGCAAGGCTGGCAATCTGCGGTGCAATCGCTGCGAGGCGTTCGCCGATGGGAGGTACTGCGTCGCGATCGAGCAGCAGCTTGTGGGCTGAACTGTTGATGAGGCGGATCTCGCCTTTGGCGTTGGTGCTGATGATCCCTGCGGTGACCGATTCTAGTACCGCCTCGGTGAACGCGCGCCGCTCATCGAGTTGCTGATTCGCGCCGACCAGTGCCTGATTCTGTCGTTCGAGCTGCTGCGTCATCCGGTTGAAGGCGCGGTTGAGTAAACCGACCTCGTCCGCTCCGGTGCGGCCTTCGACCCGCATCGTGAAGTTCCCCGCCCCAACCTGCCGCGCTGCATCGACCAGGTCGTAGAGCGGCTTCACCTGCCGATCGGCAAAACGCAGCGCAAACCATACCGACAAACCCACCAGCGCCAGACTGGCGACGAACAGCGCCACGTTGAAGCGCAGCTGCTGGATCCGGGTGCGCTGGGTTAGCTCATCATAGGCACGCACGATATTCTGGGCGTGGCCCGCGGAGAGCAGATCGGACTTGCGCTGGGTATAGAGATAAATGCCCGCGCGGCGATCAATCGGGATCACCGCCTGGATCGAATTGGCGCTCGAACTGACAACGATCCGCTGCCCGCGATCCAGCTCGCGCAAGACCTCGGCTGATACGTTCTCATTGATCGGGACCGGCCCGCTGGCCACGATCGGGCGGCGCAGCACGCCGTCAGGCCCGCGCTGCAGGATCGTCGACTGGTCGAGCTTCCGGTGCTGGACCTGATAGGCATAATATTCCTGGAATGACGGGCTGGTGACCGATTCCTGGGTTAGGAAATCGCCAAGATCGGCGGCCATGGCCAGCGTCTCGTACTCCATGTCCTTCTGAGTCTGCTCGTAATAGCCGCGCGCCAGCTGGTTGGCATTTTCGAGCAGGCCGCGTGACTTGTCGGAGAACCAGAATTCCACGCCGGACTGGAACAGGAATGAAGCGAAGATCACGACCAGCAATGTCGGAACCGCCGCGATCAGCGAGAACAAGAACACCAGGCGGACGTGCAATTGGCCGCTGCGGCCCACCCCCTCGCTCGCGCGCTGCAAGGCAATTCGCCGGCCCAGTAGGACGAGGATCGCCATCGCCGGAACCAGCGTGCCGATCAGCAGGGTCGCCGTAAGGTCGGTGGGGAGCATTTGCCCCTTCCCTGCTCTGCTCGTCACGGCAAACCAGGTGATCGCCGTCATGACCACGAAGGCCACGACAGCACCCAGTTCAAGGATCGGGAACAGGTTGGAGCGGCGCGATGCAATCTGGATTTGCCGCCAAAGCCGGGGCCAACGCCTGTTGCGTGCGGTTACGGCTACATCCACCATCGTTGCGAGATTACAACACCAGTGTGGCAATTATGCAAGGCAATTCAGCCCGCCTTGCGCTCGCTTCAGCGCTGTAACAGCACCGGATCGATAGCGAGGTCGGTCAGCCGCTTGCGCAGGGTGTTGCGATTGATCCCTAGATGTTGCGCAGCGCGAAGCTGGTTGCCGCCAGTTGTGCGCAACACGGCTTCAAACAAGGGGCGCTCGAACGCGGCGAGAGCGGCATCATAGATTGCGCCGGGGGCTATCTCGTTGTCGCGCAGCCAGGCCCCGACCGCTCCTTCGAATGTACCGCCTTCACCACCATTGTTTTCCGTTTCGGTCGTCTCAAGCAATGCCTCCAGCGCCGCCGAACTTACCAGGTCTTCCCGGGCCAGCAGTGCGACCCGGTAGACCAGGTTGCGCAATTCACGCACGTTGCCGCGCCACGGCTGTGCGGCAAGCAAGGCTGCGGCATCGTCTGAGAAGCGCCGGCGCTGAAGGCCATCGGCAGCGGCGAGCTGGAGGAAATGCTGCGCCAGTGCAGGCACGTCATCCCGGCGCTCGCGCAAAGGCGGCAAGGTGATGGGGACGACGTTGAGCCGGTAATAGAGGTCTTCACGAAAAGCGCCGCTAGCGATCAACGGTGCCAGATCGCGGTTGGTAGCGGCGATGATACGCACGTCGACTGCGATTTCCTCGCGTCCGCCAACCCGGCGGATCTGGCCCGATTGCAAAGCGCGCAGTAGCCGCGTCTGCGCATCGATCGGCATGTCGCCGATTTCGTCGAGGAACAGGGTTCCGCCCTGGGCCTGTTCGAACTTGCCCTGATGGCGCGCGACTGCCCCGGTGAACGCGCCCTTCTCGTGCCCGAACAGTTCGCTTTCGATCAAATCCGCGGGGATCGCCGCAGTGTTGACCGCCACGAATGGGCCTGCCTTGCGTTGGCCAAGCTGGTGGATTGCCTCGGCGACAAGCTCTTTGCCGGTGCCGCTTTCACCCAGCACCAAAACGGTCAGGTCATTGCGCAGGACCCGCGTTATCATTCGGTAGACCGACTGCATCGGCGCTGATCGACCGACGAGCGGCAGGCCTGCCGGTGCAGCCTCGGCCGGGTCGCCAGCGCGCATTGCTGCATTGCCGACTGCCGCGCGAACGGTCTGGACCAGTTCATCCAGATCGAATGGCTTCGGGAAATACTCGAAGGCCCCGGTATCGCTGGCCCGCACTGCGGTATCGAGCGTGTTTTGCGCCGAGAGCACGATTATCGGCATGTCGGGCGCCGCCTGGTGCACCACGCCCAGGGTTTCGAGCCCGTCACCGTCGGTCAGCATGACGTCGGTCACCAGCGCGGCATAGTTACTGTTGGCGAGCAGACTGTCGCGTTCGGCGATGGAATCGCAGCCGGTCACCGCAAAGCCCTCCGCCTCCAGCGCGGCGGTGATGACCAGCGCGATGCTGGCGTCGTCCTCGACCAGAAGAACGGTCATGCTGCGGCCTCGCGCATGGTTGGGCGGCGCTCAGCGGCGAGCGGCAGGTGGACCCGGAAATGGGTGAGCCCGGCAGTTTCGTCGCGATCGTAGGTAACGCGGCCGTTCATATCGCTGACCAGGCGCCGCACTAGTGCGAGGCCCAGCCCCTGCCCGCTCTTCTTGGACGAGACGAAGGGTTCGAAGATATGGTCGCGCAGCGCGGCGTCGATGCCGCGACCGTTGTCGCTGACCCTAAGCTCGATCGGCAGCCGAACAGCACCGCCATCGGTGCTGCGATGCAGCTGCAGGCCGCTGGCGAAGCGCGACCGCACAATGATCCGCGGCGCTGCGACGGCGGTCGTTGCATCTGCGGCATTCGAAATGAGGTTGATCAGAACCTGCACCAAGGTGTCGATATTGCCGAGTACCGGCGGGAGCGAGGGATCGAATTCTTCAGCGATTGCCGGTGACTTGCCGCCAGCTTCCATGACGGCGCGCGCCCGGCGGACTGCTTCATGCAAGTTGCAGGGCTGCAATTTCGGCGGAGTCCGGCGAGACAGGGACTGCATCTGATCGATCAGTTTGGCGATCCGGTCGACCTCGTCAGCGATCAACGTCGTCAGCGCGAGATCCTTGCCTTCGGCCTTGCGGGAGAGCAACTGCGCTGCGCCCCGGATCCCGGCCAGCGGGTTCTTGATCTCATGCGCCAGCACCTCGGGCGCGCGAACCACGCTATCCTCGCCCTGGGTTTCACGCATGGCCTCGGCCCCGCGCACGTCGTGCAGCGTGAGCACTTGCCAGCCGGGCTGGTCAATCACAGGGGCCACCGTCACATCGACCCGGCGCGGCCCCTGCCCTGCGATCATTACCCCGGTCGCGCGGGCGGATAGCTGCGCGTCGGTCTCGGCGAGCCGCGCGGCGAGTAGCGGTTCATCGAAACGCAGGTGCTCGCCAATCGAGCGACCTGACAGACGCCGAAAACTCTGCCCAAGCAATTGCTCGGCCGCCGGATTGGCCGCCGCGACCACCTGCCCCGGCCCTAGCAGCAGCACCGCGTGCGTCATGCTCGCAAGCTGGCGTGCCGCGTCAGGCATCAGGCCGCCGCGCGGCTCAGGAAGGGGCCGAAAAAGATGTGCAGCTGCCGGACCACTTCGGCAGGATCGTCGATGAAGTTGACCTGATTGCGGAACGCAGCGGAACCCGGCAGGCCTTTGGTGTACCAAGCAAGATGCTTGCGCGCCATGTTGACCCCGGTGACCGTGCCATAGAGTTCAAGCATCGCATCGTAGTGCTCAAGCACGGTGGCGAACAGGGTGTCGGTATCGGGATCGGCCATCGCTTCGCCGGTGCGCAGCCAGTGCATCACCTGCGCAAGGAACCACGGCCGGCCATAAGCGCCGCGCCCGATCATCAGGCCGTCAGCGCCCGACTGCTCGAGCGCACGGGCGCTGTCTTCGATGCTGCAGATATCGCCGTTGACGATCACCGGGATGCTGACCGCGTCCTTGACCGAGCGAATGAAGGCCCAGTCGGCATCGCCGCGGTACATCTGGTTGCGCGTGCGGCCATGGACGGTGACCATCTTGGCGCCAAGGTCTTCGGCAATGTGCGCCAGTTCGGGGGCGTTGAGGCTGTCTTGGCACCAACCCATGCGCATCTTGACAGTAACCGGGACATCGACCGCCTCGACCGTTGCCTTGATCAATGCGGTGGCGAGCGGCAGGTCGCGCATCAAGGCGGACCCGGCATCGCCGTTGACCACCTTTTTGACCGGGCAGCCCATGTTGATGTCAATGATCGCCGCGCCGCGATCCTGCTGCAGTTTCGCCGCCTCGCCCATCTGCGCTGGTTCGCAGCCGACCAGCTGCATCGAGACCGGCTCTTCGATCGCGTCCCACTGCGCCTTCTGCAGCGACTGGCGGGTTTCGCGGATCGCCGCCGGGCTGGCGATCATCTCGGTCACGTTGAGGCCCGAACCGAAGCGGCGCACGAGCCGGCGGAACGGCAGGTCGGTCACCCCGGTCATCGGAGCGAGGATCACCGGACAATCGATTTGCACCGGGCCGATGTCGATCGGGGCCAGCTGCGGCAGGGTGGGAAGCGGGTTCATCGTCATTGCCTAAAATTTAGGCAGCCCATAGGGAATTGCTCCGCGCCGGGCAAGCGCTTACTGCGTCGCAGCAATGAGCCTGCCCCAGCCCCAACCCGACATCGCCGCCATTATCGTTGCCGCCGGGCAAGGACTGCGTGCGGGGCAACCTTTGCCGAAGCAATTTGCGCTGTGGCGCGGTAAACCAGTGCTGCGCCATTCGGCCGAGGCCTTTGCAGCGGCGGGTATCACACCAATCATCGTGGCGATCCCGCACGGCGCCGATGAAGTGGCGCAAGCCGCGTTGAACGGCGTTCCCGGCATTCGGCTCGCGACGGGCGGGGACACCCGGCAACAGTCGGTTCTCCTCGCGCTGGAAGCGCTGGCTGGTGACGCGCCCGCAAAGGTGTTGATCCATGATGCCGCCCGGCCGGGCTTGCCGCAGAACGTGATCGAGCGACTGGTGCAGGCCCTGCGCACTGCCGCAGCGGCGATTCCGGTTCTGTCTGTCGTCGACAGCCTCGTGCATGCCGATGGGCGGCTCATGGGTGTACCCGCCGAACGCGAATTACTGCGTCGGGTGCAAACCCCGCAAGCCTTCAGCTATCCGGCAATCCTCGCCGCGCACCGTGCCTGGCTTGGGGAACCGAATGCGGGTGACGATGCTCAGGTTGCCCAGGCCGCCGGGACCGCAGTCGCATTGGTCGAAGGAGACGAAGCCTTGCACAAGTTGACCTTCGCCGGCGATTTCGCCGCTGCCCCGCTCTCGGTGCGGGTCGGCACTGGGTATGATGTCCACCGGCTCGCGGCGGGCGAGGAGCTGTGGTTGTGCGGTGTGCAGATCGACCATTCGCATGGCCTTGCCGGGCACAGCGATGCCGATGTTGCCGTCCACGCGCTGGTCGATGCCATCCTTGGCGCAATCGGCGCCGGGGATATCGGTAGCCATTTCCCGCCCAGCGATCCGCAATGGCAAGGAGCCGGTTCAGACCGGTTCCTGACTCATGCCGTAGTGCTGGCCGAAGCGGCCGGCTACCGGATCGGCAATGTCGATGTTACGATTATTTGCGAAGCACCGAAGATCGGCCCGCACCGTAATGCGATGCGCGCGCGGCTCGCCGAGTTGCTGCGGACGCCGATTGAAGCGGTCAGCGTCAAGGCGACAACCACCGAGCGCTTGGGCTTCACTGGGCGGAACGAAGGAATCGCCGCGCAGGCTGCGGCCACGCTGGTTCCGGCTTGAAGCCGTAAACACTGGCCAAGCGCACCGGTTACCGGCAAACGGGACGCAGATTAGCTCTGCGAGGGAGATTACCAGTGTTCCGAAGCGCAACCACCATTGCCGCCGCTATGGCGCTGCTCACCGCCAGCCAGGCGCAGGCCGCGGCGACCACCTGCATGACCCAGGTCGAAGTGCGCGGCATGGTCGCCTATATCATGCCGTCCGCGATGGGCGCGTTGATCGAGCGCTGCCGGCCCGCACTCAAGTCCGATGCCGCTATGCTGACGCGCGGTCCGCAGATCGTCAGCGAATTGCAGGCCGGGCAATCTGCTGCCTTCCCGATGGCGCGCAGCGCCTTCGCCAAGTTTTCCGGGGCCGACAACAAGGCGACGGCAGACCTTTTCAGGACTATGCCGGAAAGCACGCTCAGGCCAATCATCGAAGGCGCGATGTCGAATGAACTCGTGGCCAATGTGCAGGTCAAAAACTGCGCCGATATCGACCGGGTGTTCGGCACTCTGCAGCCCTTGCCCGCGAGCAACTTCGTTGATTTGATCACGCAAGTTCTAACGATCGCCGCACGTGAAGATCACAAACTGCCGATCTGCGCGGATTGAACAGGCCCCGTGGACTCCCTTTTACCTTCCGATATCGTTGAACTCGCCGCGCGGGTGGTAGCGGAGAACCGCGCTGCTGGTCGCTTGATCGCTTTGGCTGAAAGTTGCACCGGCGGCCTGGTCGCGGCGGCGATCACCGAGATTGCGGGGTCATCCGACGTGTTCGATCGCGGCTTTGTAACCTATTCGAACGAGGCCAAGGCCGAGATGTTGGGAGTGCCGGGCGATATCATCGATGCGTTTGGCGCGGTTTCAATCGCTTGTGCCTGGGCGATGGCGCAGGGCGCGATGAAACACAGCCGTGCCGACGTTGCGGTCTCGATCAGCGGCGTCGCCGGGCCAGGTGGCGGCACCGAGCAAAAGCCCGTTGGCACCGTAGTGTTTGCGCGGACGCGCCGCGGGACGGATGAAGTGCTGGCGGAAGAGCGGCACTTTGAAGCCACTAGCCGCGCCGAGGTGCGCTATCAGGCGGCGCTGGTCGCGCTGGAGTTGCTGCTGCCGTAAAGCTGATCGGCCCTCGCCTCAAAAGCCGAGACCATCTTGCGGAACGCGCGGTCGAAATACTGGCCCGCCAGAGCTTCGAACACTCCATTGCGGAAGGTGAAGCTGACTGAGAAATCAACCTCGCAACCTTCTGGTATTGGACGAAATTTCCACACGTTATCGAGATCGCGCATCGGCCCGTCGAGGTAGTGCACTCTGATCTCGCCGGGCCGCACTTTCTCGACGCGCGAGGTAAACTTCTCGCGCAGCGCCTTGAACCCGACGAGCAGATCGGCGATCATCTCTGTTTCCGAATTGGAGCGCACCCGGGTACCGACCACCCACGGCAGGAATTCGTCGTAACGGGCAACATCGGCAACGAGCTCGAACATTTGTTCGGCCGAATACGGCAGCCGCCGGATTTCGCTAATCCCTGGCATCAGTCGCGCTGAGCTGCCTTGGCGAGCTGCGCTTCCCGTGCCGCGCGCATCGCGCGGAAATCGTCCCCGGCGTGATAGCTTGAGCGGGTCAGCGGGCTTGCCGCGACCTGCAGGAAGCCCTTGGCCTGCGCGATCGAGCCATAGGCGTCGAACGCCTTGGGGGTGACGAATTCGATCACCTTGGTGTGCTTGGGGGTGGGCTGAAGGTATTGCCCCATGGTCAGGAAATCGATGGCCACGCTGCGCATGTCATCCATCACCTGATGCACTTCAAGCCGCTGTTCGCCCAGTCCGAGCATCACGCCCGACTTGGTGAAGATCAGCGGATCGTGCGCCTTGACCTCTTCGAGCAGGCGCAGCGATGCATAGTACCGCGCACCGGGACGGATCGTCGGGTAAAGCCGCGGCACCGTCTCGAGGTTGTGGTTGTAGACGTCAGGCCCGGCCGCAACGATCGCTTCTACTGCGGGGCGCATTTTACCGCGAAAATCAGGGGTGAGGATTTCGATCGTGGTATCCGGCGTATTGCGCCGCAAAGCCTCGATCACCTTGACGAATTGACCGGCCCCTCCGTCGGGCAGGTCGTCGCGGTCGACTGAGGTGATCACGATGTGGGTAAGCCCCAGCTTGGCCGCAGCCACTGCCACGTTTTCCGGCTCCAGCGGATCGACCATACGCGGCATGCCGGTCTTGACGTTGCAGAACGCGCAGGCGCGGGTGCAGACATCGCCCAGGATCATCACGGTGGCGTGCTTCTTAGTCCAGCATTCGCCGATGTTCGGGCAGGCGGCCTCCTCGCACACGGTGTTGAGACCCAGATCGCGCATCAACTGGCGCGTTTCGCCGTAACCCTTGCTGGTTGGGGCTTTGACCCTGATCCAGTCGGGCTTGCGTTGACGCTCCGGATTCGGATGGGCAGGAAGCGGGGCGGATGCCAGATCGTTCATGCCGCCCAGATAGGCGCAAGTTCGGGGGGTTGCCAGTCAGAATTTGCAGGGCCAAAAGCCGCGCCATGAGCACCGATTCTGCCGGCGGCATGAACCGCCTAATCGAAGGATATCGCCGCTTCCGGGCCAATGGCTGGGCTTCCAATCGCGAACGCTGGGCCGCCCTGCGTGAAGGCCAGGAGCCCGATGTGATGATCATCGCCTGTTCCGATAGCCGGGTCGACCCGTCGCAGATCTTCGATGTCGATCCCGGCGAAGTCTTTGTTGTGCGCAACGTTGCCGCGATGGTCCCGCCGTTCGAAACGTCGCCCGGACATCACGGCGTTTCCGCGGCGCTTGAATTTGCGGTTCAGTTCCTGAAGGTCAAAGAAGTGATGGTCATGGGCCATGGCATGTGCGGCGGCTGCAAGGCGGCACTGACCCGCGAAATGCACGGGACCAAGCCAGGTGAAGGCGGCTTTATTGCGGACTGGATTGCGATGCTTGACGATGCGCGCGAGGCTGTGGTCCGCGAGCATGGCAGCGAAGGTGCGGTCGCTGAGCGGGCGATGGAAAAAGCCGGAGTCAAGGTCAGCTTGGCCAACCTGCGCACCTTTCCCTGCGTGCGCGAAAAGGAACAGAGCGGCGAGCTCAAGCTGACCGGCGCGTTCTTCGCGATATCGGACGGATTGCTCCACGTGCTCGATGAAGCAGCCGGAACCTTCGGCCCGATCTAACGGACAAATGAAAAGGGCGGCAGTTGCCTGCCGCCCTTGTCAGTTCCGGTGCAGGAAGCCTTACTTACCCGCAGCCTTCGACTTTGCGTAGGCCGACCACAGCTGCGCGATCGGTGCGCGGGTATCGTTGACCTTGGCAAAACTCGCTTGCGCATCAGCCCACTTGCCTTGGTCCGACTGGGCGATACCCAGCTGGAGGTTGACCCGTGCGGCTTCGACACCCGGCTTGGCCAGCGCAATCTTGTAAAGTTCCTCCGCCTTGGCCGGCTGGTCGTAGCTGAGGAGTGTATCCGCCGCCGCAGTAACCGTTGCAGCAGAGGCGGCCGCGCCGCGTGCTTCGCGTTCCTGTCCAGGCAGCGAAGCGCGGTCGTTCGTTACGCGGGCATTGGCTTCCTTACGGGCGTCCGACACGAATTCATCGGCCGGCTTGAGCAGTCCGGCGGCAACACCTTGATCGATGATCTTGAGCGCTTCGCCAGGCAAGCCGCGCTTGCTGAGCGCCTGGACGTATTCAACGTAATCACGCTCTTCGGAAAAGCTGCCGGTGCGCTGCATCAGGCGCAGCAGGGCGATCTGGTCATGGCCCTGGAAGCCGTTCAGATCGCGGACCACCGCGATCGCGAGCGACCAGTTTTCCTTGCTCGGGAACATGTTGACCAATTCATTGGCGAACATCGCCGCTTCGTTCGGCAACTTGGCGCGATAGGCGGAGGCAACGCCGTATTTGATCCAGCCTTCCTGCGCAGCAGGGCCGGCCTTGACGACCGCATCCTGCAGCGCCTTGAGGCCGAGAGCAGGCTGGTTGTCCTTGAGGTAGGCGTCAGACAGACTGACCAGTGCTTCTCCCGGCGCGGCGCCGGCATCGCTGGCGGCCTGGAACGCGGTACGCGCAGCGGCGTATTCCTTGAGGTCCATCGAAAGGTTGCCGATCACCATGTAATACTTCGGCTTGTCCGCCACAGGGACCTTGCCGCTGTCCAGCTTCGTCTGGGCGCCCAGCCGCTTGATGCGGGAATCCATCGACAGTTCGCCGAGCGACAGCTGAAGTTCACCAGTCAGAACCTTGTCGTCCGCCGTGGTCGCGGTCGCCGCAGCAGTGTCTACTGCGGCCTTTTCGGTGGCGAGCAGCGGCGTGAGTGCTGCTACCGCGGCATTAAACTTGACTAGCGCAGCAGCCTTTGCCGATTTGGCTTGGGCATTGTTCATCTCGGTCTGGGCAGCAACTGCTGCCTGACGACCGGCCATGACATCGGGACGCTTCGCAGCAGCTTCGATCGCGGCTTTCGCTGCGACATAAACCGGAATAAATGCCTTGGATGGATTGAGCTTGGGGGCTTCGGCCGGCTTGTCCTTGTCCTTGGCAAAGACCGGGCTGGCCGTGCCTGCAGCTACGCCGACAGCAAGTGCCAGGCCGAGCGCGGTACGCGCGAAAAACTTGGTCCGGATCATCGAATTCTTCTCCTCTGCGGGCCGGCGGACTGGGTCTGCAAAGTGCCCGCCACAAGCCATCAACCTCAACTTCGCCATAGGCGCGAGCGCGCCCTCTTGGCAACAGCCGTTCCCACTAGGCGAAGGCGGGTGAACTGCGATTGAATGTTGTTGCGCCCATCCATTCATTTTGCGCCGCAAGATGTGGAAAACCGGCACGCTATCCGCGCTTTTGGTGGCTATCCGAGCCCCCTTGGCCTAGGGCTTTCCGGACCAAAATTCCACTAGCGACAAAGTGAACCTGAGCGCGTGAGCGACGACACCGAAATTCCCGAAGCCAGCCCCATCCCCAGCGGTGTGCCGGGCGAATACGCTCGCATCGACATTGTCGAGGAGATGAAGACCAGCTACCTCGATTACGCGATGAGCGTGATCGTGTCGCGCGCGCTGCCCGATGTGCGCGACGGGCTCAAGCCGGTTCATCGCCGTATCCTGTTTGCTGCGCAAGAAGGCGGCATGGTCGCGGGCAAGCCGTACCGCAAATGCGCCAAGATCGTTGGCGACGTGATGGGCAACTATCACCCCCACGGTGACAGCGCGATCTACTTTGCCTTGGTTCGCATGGCGCAAGACTGGTCGATGCGGGTGCCGCTGGTCGATGGTCAGGGCAACTTTGGTTCGATGGATCCGGATGATCCGGCCTCGATGCGCTATACCGAGGCTCGCCTTGCCAAGGTCGCCAATGCGCTGCTCGACGATCTCGACAAGGATACCGTCGATTTTGTCGACAACTACGATGGCTCGCGCAAGGAACCGTCGGTACTTCCCGCGCGGTTCCCCAACCTGCTGGTCAACGGCGCTGGCGGCATCGCGGTGGGCATGGCGACCAACATCCCGCCGCACAACCTGGGCGAAGTGATCGACGGCTGCTTCGCCTATATCGCGAACCCCGAGATTACCTCCGAACAGCTGACCGAGATCATTCCAGGCCCGGATTTCCCGACCGCCCCGATTATCCTCGGCCAGGCCGGAGCGCGCGCCGCTTATCTCACCGGGCGCGGTTCGATCCTGCAGCGCTGCCGTCACGAAATCGAGGAAGGCCGCGGCGACCGCCGCTCGATCGTGCTGACCTCGATTCCTTTCCAGGTCGGCAAGTCGGGCCTCGTTGAAAAGATCGCCGAAGCCGCCAAGGACAAGCGGATCGAAGGCGTTTCGGACATCCGCGACGAATCGAGCCGGCTGGGCGTGCGCGTAGTGATCGATCTCAAGCGCGACGCCACCCCTGAAGTGGTGCTCAACCAGCTGTGGCGCCACACCCCCGCCCAGTCGAGCTTCCCCGCCAATATGCTGGCGATCCGTGGCGGCCGCCCCGAAGTGCTGACGCTGCGCGATTTCATCAGCGCGTTCATCAATTTCCGCGAAGAAGTGATAACCCGCCGGACCAAGTTCGAGCTCAACAAGGCGCGCGACCGGGCGCATATCTTGCTCGGGCTGGTGATTGCGGTGACTAACCTTGATGAGGTGGTCAAGATCATCCGCGCCGCGCCCAATCCGCCGGCCGCGCGCGAAGCCTTGTCGCGCCGCGAATGGCCAATCGGCGATATTGCGCAATATATCCGGCTGGTTGAGGCGATTGAGCCCGATGCAGAGCAATCGGGCGGCACTTACCGGCTGTCCGATGCGCAGGTCCGTGCGATCCTTGAGCTGCGGCTGCACCGGCTGACCGCGCTCGGCCGTGATGAAATCGGCGGCGAGCTCAAAGAGCTGTCAGTGGCGATCGAGGAATATCTCTCGATCCTCGGCGACCGGGTAAAGCTCTATGGGGTGATGACCGACGAACTGCACGCGATCCGCGAATCCTTCGCCACCCCGCGCGTGTCTGAAATCGCGCCGGCTTGGGATGGGCTCGACGACGAGGACCTGATCGAACGCGCCGACATGGTCGTGACCGTCACCATGGACGGCTACATCAAGCGCACCCCGCTTTCGACCTTCCGCGCGCAAGGCCGCGGCGGCAAGGGCCGCGCCGGGATGGCGACCAAGGACGAGGATGCCGTGACGACGATGTTCGTCACTAGCACCCACAATCCGGTGCTGTTCTTCTCAACCGCGGGCAAGGTTTACCGGCTCAAGGTGTGGAAGCTGCCCGAAGGCGGCCCGGCCACGCGCGGCCGCCCGATAGTCAATCTGCTCCCCGCACTCGATCAGGGTGAGACGATCCAGACCGTGCTCGCCCTGCCCGAGGACGAAGCCGAATGGGGCAAGCTCTCGGTGGTCTTCGCCACGGCCAAGGGCAGCGTCCGGCGCAATGCGATGGACGCCTTCGCCAACATCCCCAGCAATGGTAAATTCGCGATGCGCTTCGATGAAGGCTCGGAAGACTGGCTGATCGGCGTCGCCCTGCTCGAAGCCAGGGACGATGTGCTGCTCGCGACCCGCGCGGGCAAGGCAATCCGTTTTGCCGGCGATGAAGTGCGCGAGTTCACCAGTCGCACCTCTACCGGCGTGCGCGGCATGACGCTGAAGGGTGATGACGAGGTCATCTCGCTGTCAATCCTGCACCGCGTCGGGACCTCTTCGGAAGAGCGCGAGGACTATGTCCGCTTTGCGCCGTGGAAGCCGGAGAAGGACGGCGAGCCATCGTTGTCGCCAGAACGCATGGCCGAACTTGCCGAGCATGAACAATTCATCCTCACGGTTTGCGCCAATGGCTATGGCAAGATGTCGTCGGCCTATGAATACCGCCGCACCGGGCGCGGCGGCCAGGGCATTACCAACATCGACAACATCGGACGCAATGGGCCGGTGGTTTCGAGCTTTGCCGCGACCAAGGCCGATCAGCTTGTGCTGGTCACCGATCAGGCCAAGCTGATCCGCCTGCCGCTCGAAAGCTTGCGCGTCATCGGCCGCGGCAGCGCCGGGGTGCGGCTGTTCAACGTCGCCGATGAAGAGAAGGTCGTCAGCGCGGTGCGGCTGATCGACACTGGCGACGATGAGGAAGCCGACGAGCCAGGCGAACCCGAAGGCACAGCAACTCCGCCCGAAGCGACCGAGGAATGACGTTCCGGGTCGAGCCATCGGGTGGTGCGTGCGGCGCACGCATTATTGGGCTCGACCTTTCCAAGGCGATCGATCCTGCAATAATCGCAGAAGTGCGGCAGGCCTGGCTTCAGCATCACGTTCTCGCCTTCCCCGATCAGAACATCGGCGACGACGATCTTGAGCGGTTCACCCTCGCCTTCGGCGGGTTCGGCGATGATCCCTTTTTTGCTCCGATCGCGGGGCGCGAGCACATCGCCGCGATCCGGCGCGAGGCGGACGAGCAAACTCCGCTGTTTGCCGAGAACTGGCACACCGACTGGAGCTTTCAGGCGCGGCCGCCTTCGGGCACCTGCCTGATGGCGATCGACATTCCCCCGACCGGCGGCGACACATTGTTCGCCAACCAGCACGCCGCGTGGGAGACCTTGGCGAGCGAGCGCAAAGCCGACCTCGCTGATCTGGTCGCGGTACATTCGGCGCGGCTCGCCTATGCTCCTGACGGCTCCTATGGCACCAAGGACAAAGGCCGCAGCATGGACATCCGTCCGGGTGAAGCAGCCCTCGCGATTCAGACTCACCCGCTGGTCCCGGCCCATCCCGAAACCGGTCGCCGCGGGTTCTTTTCGACGCTTGGCTATATCGTCGGCATCGAAGGCATGGCGCAGGACGCTGCGATCGCGCTGCTGCTGGAACTACAGGCCTGGCAAGGCGACGAACGCTTCGTCTATCGGCACCGGTGGGAACCCGGCATGCTGATCATGTGGGACAATCGCTCGCTGCTGCACAAAGCGACCGGAGGCTACGAGGGCCACCGCCGCGAACTGCACCGCACCACCATTGCGGCCTGGGCCGGTTAGACCCTCAGAACTTCACCGCGCTGCCATTGCGCTCCATGCAGCCCTTGAGCCAGGTGTAGGCGTAGTTCTTGATCTGCGGGCCCGATTGCTGGATCGGGATCGGGCCGTAATGCAGCCCGTCGAAGTCGGCCTTCAAAGTGGTTCCGCCATTGAGGTACGACAGCAGCGCGGCGCCTTTGGTCTCGTCCTTCCAGTAGCCAATGTGCTTGTAGTAATAGCCGCCGTAGTAGTAGCCCTCGTCAGTCTTGAGCTTCTTGCCGTTGCCCAGGGTCAGGGTCAGCGGCACGTGCTCGCGGTCGATGCGCGGGCTGACGAGATCGCTCGGCAGCTTTGACATACCGACGTTGACGTTGCCATTGCTCGCCTTGACGCTGATCTCCAGTTCCGGCCCCTGGAGGTTGTTGGGGTCTTGCGGGAGGTAGACGAAGCAAACCCCGTTCTTTTCCTTCGTCCCCACAGTGATCGTGAAATTCATGGGAGCAGCCCGTGTTGGCGCGGCGAGTGCGAGCGCAATCACCGCGCTCGCAGCAATTATCGATCCCCTGTTCATTGTAGTCCCCCCTAGCAGTAGCGATTGCCATAGGCGCACACCGAAGTACTGCCCGAATAATAGCTGATCGCGTTGTTGAAATTGGCTTCGTCGTAGATCTGCGAGACCGAGCGTCCGGTCGGCGTCGGGTTGTAGCTCGAACTGGGCGGTGACCAGCTCGGCGTGTAGTTCGCCCAGCTGCTGCGCCAGTCAGCGGCCCGCTGCGCTTGCCATTCCTCATACTCGCGCTGACGGCGGGCCATGTCCTGACGCTGGCCTTCTGCCTGCATCGACCGCAGGATCGCGGACGCCATCTTGCTGCCGCGAGAAGCGGCGATGCCCATGTAGCGCTGGCCCCTGGCACGGTCCTGTTCGACCCCGTCGCCGTACCAGTAAGCCATGCCCATGAACACCGCCGCGTCGACATGGCCGACCCGTGCTGCGTTCTCGAACAGGATCAGGCCGTCGCCGCGCTTTTCAGGCCCGAAGACGCCCGGCAGCCCGTGGAACATCCAGCCGCCCATCAGCCACTCCGCATCCTCGTTGCCTTCGCGCACCAACCGCATGGTGGCGATCAGGCCGGGCATCCGGTCGCCCGATTCCACGGCTTGGCGCGCCAAGCGGAGTTGCTCGGCCGCGGGAGCGGCCGGATCGATAGCCGGCACGCGCTGGCGCAGTTGCCCGTCCTGACTCAGCAACTGGCGGGCCATTTGGCAAGCGTTGGAATCGCCCAGCTTGCAGCCGCGATCGAGGATGGCAATCGCCGCTACAGGCTCGGCCTGCACTTCGTCAGTTCCGTTGACATAGGCCCCGCCCAGCACCGCACAGGCCTCGCCATTGCCTAACTCGCACCCCCGCCGCGAGTAATAGAGTGCCTCTTGTGACGTGGTTGTCGCACCGGCCGGCGGAGCGAAACCAAGCTGACCGATCTGATAGCAGGCCAGGGCATCATTGGCGGAACAGGACGCATTGAGGATCTGTTCGCCGAGGTTGAGCTGCTTTTGATCTCGCAAGGTAACCAGGCGCGTACCGTAGCGCGTGCACAGCCGCAGCTTGTCGCCCGCTGAATCGACGCAGCCAGTGCGCTCGAACTCACCGGCCCGCGCCGCATCGCGCGCCACGCCCCAGCCGTTGGTATAGGCATCGGCCATGCCCATGCAGCCCCAGGCCTTGCGCGCCTTGCAGGCAGGTTCGAACAGCTTCAGCGCCTCCCCGCGCGAAGCGGCATCGCTGCGCTGGTAGAACAGTGTGTTGGCGCGAATGCGGCAGCCCATGTCGTCGCCGCCGTTACAGGCCTGCGCGAGAAGCGCCTCGCCGCCGCTGGAGGTGGGTCCCGCCGCAACTGCTTGGCTGGTCGCAAGACTGGCGCAGGAGGGCTGGTACTTCAGCTGGTTGCAGCCGATCTCCGCCTGTTGCCGGGCGAGATCAGGCAGCTTGTAGCCCGGCGTCCCCTCGCTGAGCATCGTCGCCGCGCGGGTGCAGCCTTCCCCTGACCCACGCTTGCAGGCGAGCATGTAGTACCCGACCGCCGCGCGCTGATCCGCTTCGAGAGCTCCGAAGCCCGTTTCGAATGCCTTGCCAAGTTTTAGACAGTCCGCCGCCTTGCCCTTGCTGCAAGACACATCCCATTCGATGGTTACACCCAGCAGTTGGAAGGGATAGTTCTGCCGGCCATCGCTGACAAAACTAGCGCGGGTGTGGTCATACGGCGTCGGCGGCTTGTCGCCGGCGAAGGCCATTGACGGGAGGAACAGGAGTGCAGCGATGACTACAAAGAGCGCGCGCAGGTAATTGTTCATGGATAAACTCCACCACCGAGACGCGCGTCCTCATGCGGTGATGCCAATATCAGCCTTGGCTGGCAAGGCCTTGTTGACCGCGCCCGGTAAACTGACCGACCACACCAATGCAGATCAGGAACTGACCGAAGTAGTAAAGCGGCCAGATCAGCAGGCCGGGCAGCGGACTGGTGGCCAGAGGGCCCAGCCGGGCAAAGATCAGCAAGTCGGAGGCGACGAACATCACCGCCCCCAGCCCTACGCGGTAGCGGGAAAACTGCTGAGCCAGGCGCTTGCAGCCATGGCGCCCAGAGCCGCCGCGTAGAGAACGATCGCCAGGCTTGCAGTCAATTGCCATGCGAGCAGCGGCGCTATCATCAGCAGCGAAGCGGCGGCAAGGCGCTGGCTGCCGCCAGGCTGCGGCCGGCGGTTGCGCAAATACAACGAAATGGCCTCGAGGTGACCAAGCAGGAACGCCGCGCCGCCGGCGGTCTGATTCCATTCGAGCAGGACGTCCCCGCAGGCCCCCAGCGCCATGACCAGGGCGAGGCGCAGCATGTTCGGATTGCGCGGTTGCATCAGGGCAAAAGCCGCAAGTAAGGCAACGCCCGCACCTTTCCAGGCCGCAAACACGAGTTTGGAGAGATTGGTGTCCTTGACGAAATAGAAGCTGATTCCCGCAACCAGGCTGGCAATCAGGATCAGTGCGGGCCCATTCAGTCTACGCGCTGCCATCGGCAATTCCTCCCTACCCAAGCTTGGCGTTTCCATTTGCTTCGGGCAAGGCTAGGCGGCGGCAATGGAATACGATGTGCACATTATCGGTGGCGGTCTCGCGGGGAGCGAGGCCGCGTGGCAACTCGCTCGGCGCGGGGTGAAGGTGCGGCTGTCTGAAATGCGCGGAGGCGGCGATATGACCCCGGCGCATCAGGGCACTTGCCTGGCCGAGCTGGTCTGCTCGAACAGCTTTCGCTCCAACGATCACGAGAAGAACGCGGTCGGCCTGCTGCATCATGAAATGCGCGCGCTCGATTCGTTGGTCATGCAGGCTGCGGCCAAGGCGCAGGTTCCGGCAGGCTCGGCGCTGGCAGTAGACCGCGATGTGTTCTCAGCCGAGGTTGAGGCGGCGTTGGCCGCACAGCCTACGTTGACGGTGGTGCGCGAGCGCATCCATGCCCTGCCCGATGCCGGCCTGACCATCGTGGCGACAGGTCCGCTGACTTCCGGCGCGCTGGCGGACAGTATCGCCGCGGCGACCGGCGCGGAAAGCCTGGCCTTCTTCGATGCCATTGCCCCGATTGTGCACCGGGATTCGATCGATATGGACACCTGCTGGATGGCCGCGCGGTGGGACAAGAATTCGGACAGCTCGCTCGCGCTGGGCGGCGACGGCAAGGACTACATCAACTGTCCGATGACCCGCGAGCAGTACGCGGCGTTCCACCAGGGACTGCTCGACGGCGAAAAGACCGAATTCCGCGAATGGGAAACCAATACGCCCTATTTCGAAGGCTGCATGCCGATCGAGGTGATGGCCGCGCGCGGAGTTGAGACTTTGCGGTTCGGACCGATGAAGCCAGTCGGCCTCGACAATCCGCACTGGGCAACCGAAGAACACCCGACCGGGCGCTGGCCCTATGCCGTGGTCCAGTTGCGCCAGGACAACAAGCTGGGCACGCTGTGGAACATGGTCGGCTTCCAGACCAAGCTCAAGCATGCCGAGCAGGTCCGCCTGTTCCGCACCATCCCCGGCCTTGAGAACGCCGAATTCGCCCGGCTGGGCGGGCTGCATCGCAACACCTTCCTCAATTCGCCGGTTCTGCTCGACCGGCAGTTGCGGCTCAAAAGTGCGTCGCACATCCGGTTCGCCGGGCAGATCACCGGCTGTGAAGGCTATGTCGAAAGCGCTGCGGTCGGTCTCCTCACCGGACTGATGAGCGCCGCTGAACTGACCGGCAAGGCCTGGACCCCGCCGCCGCCGACCACCGCGCTCGGCGCGCTGCTGTCGCACATCACCGGCGATGCCGTGGCCGAAACCTATCAGCCGATGAACGTCAACTTCGGACTGTTTCCTCCCGTCGACGAAGCGGTCAAGAAGAAGCAGCGCAAGGAAGCCTATACCGGCCGGGCAAAAGCAGAACTTACGCCTTGGATCAGTTCAATCGTTTGATCATTCGCCGATATTTGATCTCCTCTCAAAATTTGTCGCCTCCCTACAACTTAGTGACTGCTGACCGGCCTATGTGCTGGCCATTGGGCGCGTAATTGTAACTGGAGGATTGCATGAGGAAATTTGTAACACTTGGAGCGCTGGCGATTGCTGTCGCTGCTACCCCCGCGTTGGCCGACGACAACGATGCCAGCTGGACTGGCGCCTATGTCGGCGTCAATGCGGGCTATACGGACGCCAAATCGGACCAGAAAGTTGTTCTGGGCGGAAATTGGTCGATCGAGAGTGCGGCACTGCAAACGCGCGTCACCACCGATTACCCCACTGCCAGCCACGTCAAGGACATCAATTATGGCGGGCAGATCGGTTTCAATGTCCAGGCGGGCAGCAGCCTTGTCGTCGGCATCGAAGCAGACGTCAGCGGCCTTTCAGGCAAAGACAGCCAGATCCGCACATCGGCCGGCGCTCCGACCTATACGATCGCCAACACGTTCGATCCCAAGGTCACCTATGGCGTCAAGGGCAAGCTCGGCTTCGCTGCCGGCAATACGCTGTTCTACGCCACGGGTGGCTACGGTTGGACGCAGGCCGACCTCGCCACCGACATCACTTCGAGCGGCGGCTATCACAAGGCCAGCGCTTTCAGCCATACCTTCAACGGCTATGAAGTGGGCGGCGGCATCGAACATCGCTTCGGCGGAAAGCTCGGGCTGCGACTGGAATATGTCTATACCGATCAGGGTGATGTCACCTACACCACCGGCTATGTGACCGGCAGCACCTTCCTGACGCCCGCATACAGCGAAACCTTCACTCAGGATCTGCGGATGCACCTCGTTCGCGTTTCGATGAACTACCACTTCTGAGTTTGAGACCGACTATCGCTGATACCCGCCCGGAACCTTGCCGGGCGGGTATCAGCAACCGCATTTAGCCTTTTTGACATCCTTGGGTTTGGTCGTGACGTATTCGCCGCGGGTCAGGCTGCCATTGCCGTCGCCATCTGCGGCCTTGAACTTGTTCGACGTGGTGACCGACCATTCCTCGAAGCTCAGCAGGTTGTTGTGATCGGTATCGAGCTTGCGGAACATGGCGATGCGGGGCTGCAGCATTTCAAGGCGGGTGATCGCATTATCGCGGTTACGATCGAGCCGGTTGAAGCGCTTTTCCTCGCGGCTGGCCTCGCTCATACCCGGCAGAGTCGCGCCTTGCATGCCCTCCCCATCCTCGTCGGGCAGCTCTTCGAGCGGTAATCCTGTAGATTCGGGTTCGCCCGTCATCTGCACCGGGGGGGAAGCAGCACTGACCGATGCCTGCCCTTGCCACCAGAACAGACCCGCGCCGGCCAGCAACAGAGCCGAAACTGCGCCCAGAACCATCCGATTGATACTGCCCCCTTCAAATACAGGCAAAGTCTAGCTCAAATACCCAGCAGGCCAACCCTCATCGCGCTTAGCAGCGCCATTTTTCTGCCGGGATATTCAGTTCGGCCATTCGAACGAGAGGCCAGTGCATAAAGCACCTGTAGCGGCCTCATTTCTCGGCGC
>JANYEY010000044.1 GCA_025359685.1 Sphingomonadaceae bacterium
CACGCGCTTGGCCTTGTCGCCGGTGCCGTAAGGAATGCGGCACGAGGCCGAGCGGTTGCGTGCTGAGTAAGCCAGCAGCACGGGGGCTTCATAGCCCGGGACCAGCCGCTTATAGCTGTTGGTGGTCGGGTTGGTGAAGGCATTCAATGCCTTGGCGTGCTTGATCACCCCGCCGATGAAGTAGAGGCACATGTCCGACAGGCCCGCATAGCCATTGCCCGCGAACAGCGGCTTGCCGCCGTCCCAGATTGAGATGTGGGTGTGCATGCCGCTGCCGTTATCGGTCTTGATCGGCTTGGGCATGAAGGTCGCGGTCTTGCCGTAGGCCTGCGCCACCTGCTGCACGACATACTTGTAAACCTGCATCCGGTCAGCGGTCTGGACCAGCGTACCGAAGGTTAGCCCCAGTTCGTGCTGCGCCGAGGCAACCTCGTGGTGGTGCTTGTCGCAGGGCAGGCCCATCTCGATCATGGTCGAGACCATTTCGCCGCGGATGTCGACGCAGCTATCGACCGGAGCGACGGGGAAGTAACCGCCCTTGGCGCGCGGACGGTGGCCCAGATTGCCACTGCCGGTTTCCGAAACATAGTCGCGGTTACCGTTGGTCGGCAGTTCGATGTCGTCGATCTTGAAGCCGTTGCCGTCGTAACCGTCATAGAAGCGGACGTCGTCGAACAGGAAGAATTCAGCTTCCGGGCCAACGTAGACGGTGTCGCCGATCCCGGTCGACTTGACGAAGGCTTCGGCGCGCTTGGCGGTCGAGCGCGGATCGCGGGCGTAGAGGTCACCGGTCGAAGGCTCGACGATGTCGCAGCAGATGATCATCATCGGGGTGGCGCTGAACGGATCGATATAGATCGCGTCGAGGTCAGGCTTGAGGATCATGTCGCTTTCATTGATCGCCTTCCAGCCCTCGATCGAGGAGCCGTCGAACATCAGGCCGTCTTCAAGCTCGTCCTCACCGACCACACTGGCGACCATGGTCAGGTGCTGCCACTTGCCCTTGGGGTCGGTGAACCGCAGGTCGATCCATTCGATCTCTTCTTCCTTGATCCGCTTCAGTACGTCTTTTGCCTTGGCCATTGTTCGTCCTTTGATTGGCCCCGCCCGCCCGGGCCAGGGGTGACTGCAAATTCAGCTTGATCAGATCGCGTCGTTGTCGCGCTCGCCGGTGCGGATGCGCAGCGCGCTTTCCACGTTCATCACGAAAATCTTGCCGTCGCCGATCCGCCCGGTCTGGGCTGCGGCGGCGATCGCTTCGACGGTGCGTTCGGCGAGGTCATCAGGCACGACCACTTCAAGCTTCACCTTGGGGAGGAAGTCGACCACGTATTCGGCGCCGCGATAAAGCTCGGTGTGGCCCTTCTGGCGGCCAAAGCCCTTGGCCTCGGTCACGGTGATCCCGGACACACCGACTTCGTGCAGCGCTTCCTTCACCTCGTCGAGCTTGAAGGGCTTGATGATCGCTTCGATCTTTTTCACGGCGGTATTCCCCTGCGCAGCAAGCCGGTACCGCCTGTCCCTGCCGGGATGGCGGCCCGGATGATTTAACGCCCGCGCCGATTCTACGTATCCAAGAATCGTGCCAGCAGCATGACATTGGCCCTAGGCCATGTGCGAGGCGGGGAAAAGGGACAATTCGCAAGATATGAATCGCCAGAACGGCACAGGCGAAACATTCGTATTGCGTGGCGCGCAGAAGGTTGCCCAAAAAACCGGCAGGATGTGCCTAGAATTTAAGCAAGTCAGAGGCTGAGCCCGGCGGTCTCCTCCAGCCCGGCCATCAGGTTGAGGCTCTGCACCGCCGCGCCGCTGGCGCCTTTGCCAAGGTTGTCGAGCGTGGCGACGAGCCGTGCCTGGCTGCCGTCCCTCGCCCCGAACACATAGAGGTCGAGCCGGTCGTTCGGGCTCGCCGAGCGGCGCAGCAGCAGTTCGTCGGGATTGGCCTCGTGAACCCGCACCACCGAGCTGCCCTTATAGAAATCGGCCAGCAGGTCGCGCAGGCCATCGGTGGGCGCGGCGCGTTCCATCTGCGCGAGGTGCAGCGGGACCTCGACCACCATGCCGCGGTGCGCAGGCACGACCGCAGGGGAAAACACCGGCGGATGCGCCAGCCCGGCGTATTTCTTCATTTCGGGCACGTGCTTGTGCCCCAGGGCGAGGCCGTAATCGCGGTAAGCGATGTCGCCGTCTTCCTCGAACCGCGCGATCATTGCTTTGCCGCCGCCCGAATAGCCCGAAACGGCGTGGCACACGTAAGGCCAGTCCGCGGGCAGCAGGCCGTGGCGGACCAGCGGCGCTAGCAGGGCGAGGAAGCCGGTCGGGTAGCACCCGGGGTTGGTCACCCGGGTTGCCGCCGCCACCTTGTCGCGCCCGATCAGTTCGGGAAAGCCGTAAGTCCAGCCCGGCGCGGTGCGGTGCGCGCTGCTGGCATCGACGATCCGCACCTTGCTCCCCTCGGCCAAGGCAACTGCCTCGATCGCAGCATCGTCGGGCAGGCACAGCACGGCAAAATCTGCAGCATGGTAGGCATCGCGGCGCGCCTCGGCGCTCTTACGCTGGTCATCGTCGAGCAGCAGCAGCGAAAATTCGCCGCGACCCTCCATCCGTTCGAGGATTTCGAGACCGGTGGTGCCGGCGGCGCCGTCGATAAACAGGGTATGGGGCATTTTTAGATTCCGAACAGGGTACGGTAAGGCGGCTATAATTCAGCCTTGTCGCTCTTCCAGCGCTTCCATTGGCAGGTAACCCACGAAGCCGTCTTCGCCGACCTGTCCCCAGGCCCAGCCGCCGGAAAAGTCGAGCACGTTGAACAGCGTGCCGCCGCCTAGCTCTTGCCGCAATTCGGATTCCTTGTTGCCCTGCGCGAGCAAACTGGCCCCGCAAGGGACGATGCTGCGCGGCATCGGCACGGCATAATGCGGCACGAAAACCTTGCCGGCGAGGCGGACATGCGCAAGATCGCCGCGCACCGGCCAATGCCCCGCGTCAAGCCTCTCGCTCGGGCCGGAAAGGGTCAATTGCCCGCTTGGAAGGCCGCTTTCAGTCAATTCGATTTGCCCCGAAAAGGAGAAGACCGGGCGCTTAGCCGCGCTTGGCCCCTGTATCAAGTTGTCCATCATACACGCGCGGGGTTCAGAAATCGCTTTTGCCGAACCGGGGCACGCCCTGGTTGAGCCCAGGCGGGTCAAGCGTGGTCAGATCGAGCGCAATCGGATCGCCGATCCATTGCCCCAGCGTGGTGTGATCGGCCAGATCGTCAAGCGTGAGCGGATGAACCAGCGCGGTCAGCCCGCTTGCCACGATCATTGCCCGCACATGCTCAAGCTCGCCCTCGCGGAAGTGAACTTCGTACTGCGGAATCGGGTGCGGACCGGCGGGGCCGTCGGTCATCCTGCCGGTGAACAGGATTGCCGGGTCAGCCGCGAAAACATCGCGCAGCGCGACCGCCGCCGAGCGGTCGCGATCGGTAAAATAGATGTGCGCGTGCCAGGGGGCGTTCGCGTCACCCATAGCGCTTCTTCAGCATGCCCCAGGCCGCGCGCAGGCCCAGTGCGTCGCCGCCTTTGGGGCGGCCGGGCTTGGCGGCGGGGCGCCAGGCGAAGGTATCGAAGTGGGCCCAGTCGGTCCCTTCGGCGACGAAGCGATCGAGGAATAGTCCGGCGACCGAGGCCCCGGCGTAGCCATTGGCGGGGCTGTTGTTGAGGTCCGCAATGTCGGACTTGAGGTACTCGCGGTAGCTTTCCGGGAGCGGCAGGCGCCAGCACGGATCGTCGGCAGCGAGGCCCGCTTCGAGCAGGTCCGCCGCAGTCTCGTCGCGCCGGGTCATTAGTGCGGGCAGGTCAGGGCCGAGCGCGACGCGGGCAGCGCCGGTCAGGGTGGCGAAATCGATCACAAGTTCTGGGTCTTCTTCACCCGCGCGGGTCAGCGCGTCGCCCAGCACAAGGCGGCCCTCGGCATCGGTATTGCCGATCTCGACCGTGAGCCCGGCGCGGCTGGCCAGCACGTCACCGGGGCGAAAAGCATTGCCCGCAATGGCGTTCTCAACCGCAGGGACGAGCAGGTGCAGGCGGACCTTGAGATGCGCCTGCATAATCAGCTGGGCGAGCGCCAAGGCATGCGCTGCTCCGCCCATGTCCTTCTTCATCAGCAGCATGCCCGAAGCCGGCTTGATATCGAGCCCGCCGCTGTCGAAGCACACGCCCTTGCCGACAATTGTGATTTTGGGATGTTTGGGGTTGCCCCAGGTCAACTCGATCAGCCGCGGCGCGTGGCTGCGCGTGGCCGCCCGGCCGACCGCGTGGATCATCGGATAGCCTTGCTGCAGCGCATCGCCGCTGGTCACGGTCAGCTCGGCATGGAAGGTCTTGGCCAGCCGCTGCGCCTCAGCCTCGAGCTGGGCGGGGCCCATATCCTCGGCCGGGGTGTTGACCAGATCGCGGACCAGCGCCGTTGCCGCAGCTTCGGCCAGCACCGGGTCGATGGCCTTGACCGCGCTGGTGAGCAGCACGCGCGGGCCCTCGGGGGCGGCGTCCTTGCGGTAGCGGTCGAAGCGGTACTGCGCGGTCAGCCAGCCGAACATTGCCGCGCCGGGTTCGCCTTCGGCTAGCCGATAGGTTCCGGCGGGAAGCAGTTCGGCCAGCCGGGCGAGGCACCAGCTCGACAGGTCAGCCGGATCGGCAACTCCGGCGAGCACGAACCATGCGTCGCCATCGGGCACAATGGCGTGGGTAAAGCCATCGCCCGTGAACTTCTGCGCGGCAACCGCGGCGCGCTGCCCGGCGGACAGGGTCTTCAGTTTGCCTTCCATGCCCGCCTTGGCGACGAGATGGATCGCGGTGGCGTTCTGGCCCTTGTCGGGCTGGATCAATGCGTGCTTGTCGGTCATACTGACTGTGCCATAACCCCAGCCGAGGGGCTGATGCGAGCGGAAACGACGATGATGCGATTCATGCCCTTGGCAACTGCGGTTCTGGGACTGGCTGCCTGTTCTGGTTCGGCCCCTGACAAGGCGCCGCAACCGACGGCCGCGGCGACCAGCGTCGCGCCCGAGCCGAGCGATCCACCGGCCGAAGCACCGGCCGCGCTGCCCAGCGCCAAGCCCGTGGCAATCACCGACAGCACGCCGCTTTACGAATTCAACTACGCCTATCCCGCGCAAGCTGCAGCGATCCCGGCGCTGGCCGGCTGGTTCAGGATCGATGCGGCCAAGCACATGCGTGGCCTGATCGTGGAGGCTAAGCAAGGCCAGGCCGAGGCCAAGGCCGACAAGCGGACTTGGTACCCCTACGGCCACAGCACCAAGTGGCAGGTGGTGACGGAAATTCCGGGCTGGCTCAGCCTTTCGGCAGAACGCTGGGAATCGATGGGCGGGGCGCATGCCAATCCGTGGCAGGAGGGGCTGGTGTGGGACAAGCAGACGGGCACGCGCCATCGCGGTATCGACTTTTTCCTCTCCCACACCGCGCTGTCTGCCGCGATCCGCGCGCCGTTCTGTGCTGCGCTCAACAAGCAGCGCGCCGAAAAGCGGGGCGAGGCGATTGACCCCAAGTCAAAGGATCCGTTTGATGAATGCATCGATCCGGCCGCGCAGACGGTGATCCTGGGCTCCACTGACAAGCAGCACTTCACCCGCATTGGGATACTGATCGATCCCTACGATGCGGGGCCTTATGTCGAGGGGAATTACGAAGTGACGCTGCCGGTGACCCCGGCGGTGCTCAAGGCGATCAAGCCGCAGTATCGCGGCGCTTTCGACGTTCCGAAGTAACTGCCCGGCGTCACTCGCAATTTGCGGCAATTGCCGTTATATGGGGTGCATGAACCTCTACCAGACAGTTGCCTATGATGAAGTCCTACTGCGCGACGGGACGATCAAGCTCCACGGGCCCGCGGCCTTCGAAGGCATGCGCAAGGCCGGGCGGCTGGCCGCCGAAATCCTCGATGCGTTGGTCGATCAGGTCGAGCCCGGGATAACCACCGGCGCGCTGGATGACATCGTGCGCGAGATGACGATTGCCGGCGGCGCAGTCCCGGCAACGCTGGGCTATCGCGGCTATGAGCATAGCTGCTGCGTCTCGATCAACCACGTGGTGTGCCACGGCATCCCGTCGGACAAGACGCTCAAAGACGGCGATATCGTCAATATCGACGTGACCCCGCTGCTCGATGGCTGGCACGGCGATACCAGCCGGATGTACCTCGTCGGCGATGTGCCGCTAAAGGCGAAGCGGCTGGTCGATGTAACCTATGAATGCCTGATGCTGGGAATCGAACAGGCCAAGCCCGGCGCGCGGCTCGGCGATATCGGCGCGGCGATCCAGCACCATGCCGAACGCCAGCGCTACGGCGTGGTCCGCGAATTCTGCGGGCATGGGGTGGGACGACTGTTCCACGACGCGCCCGAAGTGGTCCACGCCGCCCGCGCCGGAACTGGGCCTGAGCTTAGGCCGGGGATGTTCTTCACGATCGAACCGATGATCAACCTCGGCAAGCCGGGGGTGAAGCTGCTTGAAGACGGGTGGACGGCGGTGACCCGCGACCGCTCGCTGTCAGCGCAGTTCGAACACTCGATCGGGATCACGGAAACCGGGTGCGAGATCTTCACCGCGAGCCCGAAGGGGCTGGATAAGCCGCCTTATTCTTGATCGAAGCGCCTTGTGGACGGTTTGAACCCTCATCGCAGAATGGCGCCTCGCGATTTGGCTTCCTCGCCCCGCAAGGTCGGCTTTTCGGTTGTTGTCTGTCTGGCTTTGACCACTCTGATTTTCGCTCTGCCAGCGAAGCCAGGACAATCGGAAGGTTGGCGATACGCCGGTCTATTATTCTTCGGCTTGGGAAGCTTGCTACTCGCAACCCTCCTATTCCGTCCTTATCGGATCAGGCTGGATGATGTTGGGCTCACGCTAAAAAATCCGTACTGGGGGCGGGCGAGGCTAATCAAGTGGCAAGATGTCGAACCATTCTTCAACAATTCCACGCCACGTTTTGGCGAGATGGTCGGCTTCCGTTATCGTACGGGGTCAGAGCCACCGTATCGCATTCATAAAATTATGCAGCGTCTAGGCATCCCCTTTGGCTTGCCGACAATGATGCCAGGTCACGTTCAAGATTTCGTCGTTTTGCTCAATGAGTATCTACTGAATGCGCTGCGGGCCAGTCGCGACGGTGAGTGCCCGCCTGACTAAGACTATTGTCCTGACCCTACTGCCGCCCAACGCGTATGGCCGCCGCGCCTGCAAATGGCGTGATCGCCAGCAGCACCAGGCTCACCGCCGCAGTCAGCGCAATCCCCGCCTCGCCGCCAGTCGAGAGGCTGCCTGCGCCGAAGATCAGCAGCGGCACCGCGAGCAGCATCACCAGGAACCCGCCGAGCGCCGCGCCGCCGCGCAATCCTGCGGTGATCGCTGCGACCAGCACACCCAGTGCGGCGAGGCCCGGCGTTCCCGCCAGCAAGCCCCATTCGACCGTCGCCAGCGTGCTCGCGCCGATCCCGACCAGCGCCGAGGCGGGCACTGCGGCGAGCATCAAGGGCGGGCCAAAGCTCAGCCAGTGCGCCAGCACGCGCACGGCGATCACGCCTTCTTCGCTGATCCCGCGCAGGGCCCACTGGTCGAACATGCCGAGCTCCAGGTCAGGCTCGATCAGCCGGTCGAGCGGCAGAATTGCGGCGAGCAGGGCGGCGACCCACAGCACCCCGCCGCCGGTCTTGCCGAGCAGCGGCGCGTCCAGTCCGACCGCGAAGGGGTAAAGCATCGCCACGGCGAGGAAGAACAGCACCGGCAACAAGGCACCGCCCCGTCCGCCCGATAACAGCCGCGCCAAATCGCGCCGCAGCAGGGTGGGGAATGTCCCGCTCACGCCGGATGGTCCCGAAGGTCGAGCACTTGCGCGCCGGGCAGCGCAATCGGTTGGTGCGAGGCGACTATCACCACGCCGCCCGCCGCGCGGCGCTCGGCAATCAGTGCCTCGACCAGCGCGGTCCCCTCGGCATCGAGGCCATTGAGCGGTTCATCAAGCAGCCAGTGATCTGCCTGCTGTCCGATCAGCCGTGCAAGGCCCGCGCGTTTGCGCTGGCCGGTCGAGAGGTAACGCACCGGGATGTCGGCCAGCCGGGTGAGGCCCAATCGTTCCAGTGGAGGCGGCGGGGAATTATCGAGTGCGCTCCAGAAGCTGAGCGCTTCTGCCAGCGGCAGATGCTCATCGAGCGCGGTCCGGCCATCGAGATAGGCCAGCGAACCCTGCCATTCGATCGTGCACGGTGCGGCGGGTGGCAGCAGGCCCGCCAGCACGCGCAGCAGCGAGGTTTTGCCGGTGCCGTTTGGTCCGACCAGATGCAGCGCGCTGCCCGGTGCCAGACTGAGAGCAAGCCCGGCGAACAGAATGCGGTCGCCCCTCCGGCAGGCAATTCCCTTAGCGATCAAAGCCCCGGCTTGCATGGTCGCTGCGGATAGGGGAAAGCTGCGGCCCTGCCAAGGAGAGTGCTATGTCCGTCCCCCGCCTCAGCCAAGCCGAAGTCGCAACCTTGCTCGGCGAAGTGTCCGGCTGGACCCTGCGCGCAGACGGCAAGGCGATCACCCAGACCTTCAAATTCGCTGACTTCAATCAGGCCTTCGGCTTCATGGCTCGCGTCGCGCTGTTTGCGGACAAGCATGACCATCATCCCGAATGGTTCAACGTCTACAACCGGGTCGAAATGACGCTGACCACGCACGATGCGGATGGGCTGAGCCAGCGCGATGCGGACATGGCGTGGGCGATCGCCAGCTATCTGTGACCAGCTGGGCGGCCTTGCTCCGCGCGGTCAACGTTGGCGGCACGGGCAAGCTGCCGATGGCCGAATTGAAGGCGCTGTGCGAGGAGCTGGGGCTGGCGCAGGTGCGAACCTACATCGCCAGTGGTAATGTGGTTTTCGCCAGTGACCGCAGCGAGGCTGACTTGCGCAGCAGCATCGAAGCGGCGTTGTTCGCCAGGTATGAAAAGAAGTTCGGCGTGCTGGTGCGCAGCGCGGCAGAACTGGCCAGGCTCGCCGCGCAAAACCCCTGGCCAGACCGGCCCGGCAACCGCGTGGTCGCAATCATTGTCGACGGGCCATTGACGCTGGACGGCGTGACCGGCCTGAGGGATGAGGTCATCGCGCTCGCCGCACGCGCGATCTATGTCGATTACCGCGACGGTATGGCGGATACGCGCCTGCGCATTCCCTGCGCCAAGGCCGGAACCGCGCGCAACATGAACACGGTGCAGAAGCTGGCTGAGATGGCCGGGGATCTGCAATAAGGTCCTCTACCGCCCGCCCAGCGGCTGCCCACTGGCCTTGGTCATCTTCCTGAGCCGGCCCGGCATCCAGCGCGCGGCGAAGGCCAGGCGGTGGGCCGATTTGCCGACGCGGGTGTGCAATGTGTCACTATGGACCGCCTTCCACGCCGCATCAGCAACATCGCTCACCGGGCTAATCTCCAGCCCCGCCTCGATCACCCGGCCACGAATATGCTCGTTGGTCTGCTGGTTGGGGTTCATGTCGATCAGCGGAGTGTCGATGAACCCAGGCATCAGGTCGGCGACCTTGATCTGGTCGGGCGCCCATTCGGCATCGAGGCATTCAGTAATCGCGCGGACCCCGAACTTGGTCGCCGAATAGACCGAGGCCCCCGGCGTGCCGTAGATTCCCGCCGCGCTGGCGGTGTTGAGCAGGCACGATCCCGGCGCGCTGGCCTTGAGCCACGGATGCGCCGCCTGTGCGCCGAACAGAACGCCTTTGAGGTTGATATCGAGACAGCGCTCGATTTCGCTCACGTTGTTTTCAATGAGGTTGCCGCCGAGCGGAATCCCGGCGTTGTTGAACACTACGTCGATTTTCCCGCCGCTCACCTTGGCGCAAGCGCTGAGAGCATCGTCCCACGCCGCGCGGTCGCGCACGTCGAGCTTGTGGAGCGAACTCATCCCCGCCGGGATCATGCCGGCGGTTTCGCGCATCCCGCTTTCGTTGACGTCGGCCAGACCGACGAACCAGCCCTGGCCGCCAAACTTGACCGCCACCGCACGGCCAATGCCCGATGCTCCGCCGGTGATGAAAATGGTCTTGTGTGACATGCCGTTGCCCCTCTCGAATCGCACTTACACTTGTGTCAGCAGTGATTACAGCGCTGGGTTGTTATAGCAATGCCAGGTAAAGATCGCCGCCGCGCCGCGATAGGGGCGCCATGCCTCGGCAAGCACGCGGATCTCTTTTTCCGATGGCCGCGCGTCGAGGTCGAGGATCTTGTGCAGTCCCGCTTGCACCGCAAGGTCGCCCGCGGGCCAGATGTCGCCGCGGCCTTCCGCGAACAGCAGATAGATCTCGGCCGACCAGCGCCCGATCCCCTTGATCAGCATGAGCTGCGCGATCGCTTCTTCGTCATCGGCGGGCAGGTCCTCGAAATCGAGCGCGCCGGTGGCGACCAGTTCGCACAAGCTGCGCATGTAGCCCTGCTTCTGCCGCGACAGGCCGCAGGCGCGCAGGGTATCGAAATCGGCGGCGAGGATTTTCTCGACCGCCAGCTCTTCTCCGGCGAATTCTTCGAATTTGCGCCACATCGATGCTGCGGCGGCAACGCTGACTTGCTGGCCGACGATGGTCCGCATCAAGGTGCCATAGCCGCGCGGGCGAATCCGCGGTTCGGGATAGCCGGCCACTTTCAGCGCGCGCGCGAAGGCAGGCTCAATCTTGCCCAGCGCATCAAGGTTGCTCTGCATCTGCTCTGCGCTGATTCCCATGTTCCGTCCCGCTTGCCAAAGTTTAGCCAAGCGATTAGCAGCCCCGCGAAAGCCCGAACAGGCGTGAATTGCAAAGGACTGTGCAGATGCCGAAGCTCGTTGTGGTCAATCGCGCCGGTGAAGAGAAAGAAGTCGACGCGGCCAGCGGCGTTTCGGTGATGGAAGCGATCCGCGACAACGGCTTTGACGAGCTGCTCGCGCTGTGTGGCGGCTGCTGCTCTTGCGCCACCTGTCACGTCTATGTCGATCCCGCGTTTACCGACAAGGTCACCCCGCTGAGCGAGGACGAAAACGACCTGCTCGATTCGACCGATCACCGCCAGGACGATTCGCGCCTGTCGTGCCAGCTGCAGATGAGCGACGACTTGAGCGGCCTCAAGGTTACGATCGCGCCCGAGGATTGATCCTCCCAGATCCTCTCCGTTTTGCGTAGCCAAATGGGGAGGTGGCAGTCGCTTCTGCGACTGACGGAGGGGTATCTGGGCGGGCCTAGAGGCCCCTCCGTCTGGCCCTGCGAGCCAGCCACCTCCCCATTTGTGGCATTCGCCAAAAATGGAGAGGATCTTCGACCTGCAAATCCGCCTTGCTGCTGACAAAGCGCATTTGCGTTGCGCTTGGCCCTGGCGCTCCCTAACTTTCGCAGCATGACCGGAACCCGCTCCTCATCGCTCGACCTTATCGGCAACACCCCGCTGGTCCTGCTTCAGGGGCCGAGCGAGGCGGCGGGCTGCGAGATCTGGGGCAAGTGCGAATTCGCCAACCCCGGTGCCTCGGTCAAGGACCGGGCGGCGCTGTGGATCGTGCGCGATGCTGAGGACAAGGGCCTGCTCAAAGCGGGCGGAACGATTGTCGAGGGGACTGCCGGGAACACCGGGATCGGGCTGGCGCTGGTCGCCAATGCGCTCGGCTACAAGACCGTGATTGTCATGCCCGAGAACCAGTCCAAGGAGAAGATGGACACCCTGCGCGCGCTGGGCGCGGAGCTGGTGCTGGTGCCGCCGGCGCCGTTTCCCAACCCTGGACACTTCGTCCACACCTCGCGGCGCCTCGCCGAGGAGACCGCAGGCGCGGTCTGGGCCAACCAGTTCGACAATGTCGCCAACCGCAAGGCCCACATCGAAAGCACCGCGCCCGAAATTTGGGAGCAGATGGACGGCCGGATCGATGGCTTCACCTGCGCCGCCGGGACCGGCGGAACGATTGCCGGGGTCGGGCTGGGGCTCAAGGCGTTTGACGACAACATCCGCATCGCGCTGACCGATCCGCACGGCGCGGCACTGTACAACTATTATGCCTGCGGCGAGCTGCGCTCCGAGGGCAGTTCGGTCGCCGAAGGGATCGGGCAGGGGCGGATCACTGCCAACCTCGAAGGCGCGCCGATCGATACCCAGTTCCGCGTGTCGGACGAAGAAGGCATCGAATGGGTCGGGCGGCTCTTGTCCGAAGAGGGACTGTGCCTGGGCCTGTCATCGGGGATCAACGTCGCCGGCGCGGTGGCGCTGGGGCAGCAGCTAGTGGCCGAAGGGCGCGAGGACGCGAGGGTCGCGACGATCCTGTGCGACACCGGCTTTCGCTATCTCTCCAGCCTGTACAATGCCGAATGGCTGCGCGCCAAGGGACTGCCGGTCTTCCCTTGGCTCGCCTGATCGGCTAAGCTCGGTTCAAGATGGCAACACAACCGCCACATCGGGTACTGCAACCACTGGTCACGCCGCAGCACTATGCGCCGCCGAGCGCGCGCGAACTGCGCGCGCAAGCTGTGCAGCGGCTGCAGTCGGGCCTGTTCGGCATCGCTGCCATCGTGCTGGTGGTGGGCCTTGCCAATATCATCAACGATCGTGCCCGGCAGGCCGATGCTTCTGCCCGCCCGCAAACTTCGGCCAGCAGTTCGAACAGTGTGGGGCCAAGCGATCCGCTGGCCGATATCGGCGTGGTCCCCTCGCAGCAAGCCGAAAGCGCGCCGCGCGCCAAGCCTTCAACCAGTACCGCCCCCGTTCCCGCTGGAGCTCCGCATTAAGCGCAGCCCGGTTCGGCTGGTCCTGATCGGTGTGCTGATCGCGCTCGCCGCGATCGGATGGCTCAGCCTGCATCGCACTCCGCAACCGCAGCAACCGATCGGCCTGTTTACTGCGTTGCCAATCTGGCTGGGCCACACCGCGATCGATGACGAATTGCAACCGGATGCGCGGCCGCACTGGGCCAGAGCCGAACTGCAGCGCTATGGCACCGTGGTGCCGCTCGACACGCTGGACGCGGCGGGCGGGAGCGATCCGCTGCGCGGCGTCACCCGTTTGATCGTCGCTCAGCCGCGCGTGCTCACCCCGGCAGAGAACGTCGCACTCGATAACTGGGTGCGCGGCGGCGGGCATCTGCTGCTGATTATCGATCCTGCCTATACCGAGGAAACGCCGTTTGCGCTGGGCGATCCGCGGCGGCCGCCAGCGCAGGCGATGCTATCGCCGATCCTGACGCGGTGGGGGCTGGAATTGCAATTCGATCCCGCGCAGCCGATGGAATTGCGCCTGCAAGACGTGATGGGGGCGCAGGTTCCCACGGTGCTTGCCGGGACCTTTGCGACTCGCGGGCAGGGCAATTGCCGGCTGTGGGGAGGCGGCATCGCGGTGACCTGCGCGATCGGCAAGGGGCGGATACTGGCGCTGGCCGATGCCGCCCTGCTCGAGCGCGACGATCCCGATGGTGCGGGCGCAAAGGCGTTTTCCGCACTACTCGACAGCGCTTTCGCCGCCAACTGAACCGCCAAAGCCGGGCGACTCCGGGGAAATTGCGGGATCGCCTCAGGCCGATTCGCGAATTCCCCCGTAAATCATTGAATTCACAGTTGGAACATAACCAAAACATCGAAGCAGCTGGCTTGGGAAAGCGCTCAACAGAAATCGAGTTTTCAACAGCTTACCGTCTATTCCCGTAAAATCCCGCAAATTTCCCTTCCATCCCTGCAAAAGCAGGGTTAATGAACCGTTTCATCGACATGCAGGTTTGCCGAGGACCCTGGTGAGGGTCGCCCCGGACGCGTTCGCGCGGGCGGGGAGGGAGAGCCTTTTTGGGGAAGCCGGGCCACCGGCAAGACGGGGACTACGTGGAGGCGGGCAAGCCGATCACATACAGTGGCCAAGGCTTTTCGCTACTCGGCGAAAAGGGCCGCTTCGTGCTGCCCCCGGACTTGCGCAAGGCGGTCCGCGAGAGCGGCAACGGTGAGCGCCTGCTGTGCCTTGCCAAGCATCCGCGTTGGAAATGCCTGACCGGTTTTGGCCTCAGCCGCGCCGACCAGTTCGAGGCTGAGCTCGACCGCGAAGAAGAAATCGCGCTCGAGCGCCAGCAAGACTTCGATCGCGATCTGCGCGCCCAGCAGCTTTACGGCTTCGCGCGGGTGCTGTTTGACGACAGTGGCCGGTTCGTTTTGCCCGAACGCTATTTCAAACTTGGCGGGCTGACCGATCGGGTTTTTTACCAAGGCGGCGGTAAGATGTTCACGCTGTGGAACCCCGCCGAACTCGCCAAGATGGGCGCCGGCTGGGAAGACGCGCAGGAAGCCTGCGCCGATCTTGAAGCCCAGGCCATGGCCGGGAAGGAACGCAAGTGACTTCTCGGCCGCACACTCCGGTGCTGCTCGATGAAGTGCTTGATGCGCTGCAGCCGCTTGACGGCGCGGTGATCGTCGATGCGACTTTCGGCGCCGGCGGATACACCCGCAAGTTGCTCGATGCCGGGGCGAGCGTCCACGCTTTCGACCGCGATCCCGATGCGATCGCTGCCGGGCAAGGGTGGGCCGAGGCTGCGGAATGCCCTCCGCGCCTCGTGCTCCACCCGCGCCGTTTTTCCGAGATGGTTGATGCTTTGAGCGCCGCCGGGGTCGCGCAGGTCGACGGCGTGGTGATGGACATCGGCGTCTCCTCGATGCAGCTCGACCAGGCACAGCGCGGCTTCGCCTTTTCGCTCGAAGGCCCGCTCGACATGCGCATGGGGCAGGACGGGCCGAGCGCGGCCGACTTCCTCAACACGGCGGGCGAGGGCGATATCGCCGACGTGCTCTATACCTATGGCGAGGAGCGCCAGTCGCGCCGCGTTGCCCGCGCGATCGTGGCTGCGCGGCCGCTTGAAACCACCGGGCAGCTTGCCGGGGTGGTGCGCAAGGCGCTGGGTTACCATGCAGGCGCGCCCAAGGACCCGGCGACGCGCAGCTTCCAGGCGATCCGGATTCACGTGAATGCTGAGCTCGATGAACTGACGGCCGGGCTGGGCGCCGCCGAAACCCTGCTGCGGCCCGGTGGGCGGCTCGCCGTGGTCAGCTTCCACAGCCTCGAAGACCGGATCGTGAAGCAATTCCTGCGTGAAGCCGCCGGGGCAGTAGCCAATGCCTCGCGCCACATGCCACAGAGCGCACCCGCCGCCGCGCCGACTTTTGCCGCCCTGTCCAAGGCGATCCGTCCGTCCGCTGCCGAGCTTGACCGCAATCCGCGCGCGCGTTCGGCCACCCTGCGCGCTGCTACCCGTACCGAGACTGCCCCGCGTCACAGGAGGGCTGCATGAACCTCACCCAGGATCGCCTGCGCCAGGTCGGCTGGTTTGCTGTCTTGCTCACCTGTTTCACCTTGACCGTGATCCTGACCTTCAAGGTCAACGCGGTGAAGAGCCAGGTGCGCCTCGCCGAACGCCAGATTGCAGCGACCAGGCAGCAGAAGCTGTTCCTCGAAACCGAATTCGAGGCGCGCGCCAGCCAGCAGCAGTTGAAGTCACTCAACGATGTCGATTTCGGTTATCAGGCGCCGACTGCGGGCCAATATCTCGAAGGCGAGCGCCAGCTTGCCGCGCTGGGCAAGCCGCGCGGGGCGGGTGCGCCGAGCCCGATCCGGGTGGCGAGCGCAGGCGACGATACGTCCGTGCCGGCGATGGTCTCGCCGCTGACTGGCAAAGCGATGGCGGCCGAATTGCCGAAGAACGGCAAGACTAAAGCTACCACCGCCGCCAACCTGGGTGACCGACTGAGCCACGTCGAAGACCGCGGGAGCCGCAGCGAATGAATTCGATCGCCGTCTCGACTGCGATGAATTCAGGCCGCCGTGACCTCGTCAATGTTCGCTCGCGCAGCTTGCTGGTGGCGAAGTGGCGGGTGCTGTGGGTGGTGTTGGGCTTTGCCGGCATCGCGCTTGCAGCGATAATGCGTATCGCTTTTCTCGGAATGTTTTCGGGCATGCCGAGCGCGGCCGACCTTGCCGCCGCGCTTGAGCCGCAGCGCGGTGACATCACCGATCGCAACGGCGTGCCGCTGGCCCGTGCGTTCCCGGCATATTCGCTGTGGTTCAATCCCGCAGCGCTGGGCGGGGACGGGCCGCCGCTGGTCCATAGCCCGGCCGAAGTTGCTGCGGCGCTGGGGCGGATCTTCCCCGATCTTGACGTAGCGGACATGACCAAGCGACTGGCCGAGGGCAAGCCGGGATATCTGCGCCGGCGCATCCTTCCCGAAGACGCCAACAAGATTCACGCGCTGGGCGAACCGGCGCTGGAATTCCCCCGCGAGACCGAACGGTTCTATCCGCAAGGGTCGATGGCCGCGCACGTGCTCGGTTTTGTCGGCGCCGACGGGCAGGGCCACGTCGGCATGGAAGAGGTGTTCAACAAGCGCCTGACCGATCCTGCTACGCGCGGCGCATCGGCTGCTTTGGCCATCGATACCCGGGTGCAGGGCGCGCTCGAAGACGAGTTGTCGCGCGCGATGGCCGATACCAACGCCAAGGGTGCGGCCGGGGTGATCCTCGATGTCGATACCGGCGAAGTAGTCGCGCTCGCGTCGCTGCCCTCGTTCAATCCGAACCTGATCGATGATGCGGGCGAGGCCAACATCTTCAACCGCGTGACCAACCAGGTCTACGAGCTGGGTTCGGTGATGAAGCCGATCACCGTGGCTTCCGCGATCGATGCCGGGACCGTGACCGATCTGGGGCGGCGTTATCAATCGTCGCGGCCGATCTCGATTGGCGGCTTCCAGATCCATGACAGCCACAGTTTCGGCGCCTCGCTCAACGTGCCCGAAGCGCTGATCCATTCGTCCAACATCGTCACCGCGCAGGTCGCCGATGAACTTGGCGGAGCGCGGCTCAACGCAACGATGCGCGCGCTCGGCATGGACGAGCGGCCCTATATCGAGCTGCCCGCACGCGGCTTTCCGCTTTGGCCGCCGGGCAATTGGTCGCGGATCACCACGATGACCGTGGGTTACGGCCACGGCATTGCGATCACTCCGCTGCACTTGGCCGAAGCTTATGCGGCGATGGTCAATGGCGGGATCTGGCGCCCGGCGACGCTGATCCGGGTCCAGCCCGGCACCGATGTGGCCGGACGGCGGGTGTTCAAGGCCTCAACCTCGGCCCGGATGCGCCAGTTGCTGCGCTTGATTGTTGACCTCGGCACCGGGCGCAAGGCTAACGCCGCGGGTTATCGCGTTGGCGGCAAGACCGGCTCGGCCGAAAAGCCCGGCAATCATGGCTACCAGAAGACCAACATCATCGCGACCTTCGCCGCCGCCTTCCCGATGGACCACCCGCGCTACGTGATCATCGCGATGCTCGATGAACCGCAGGCCACTGCCGCAAGCTCAGGCCAGCGCACCGCCGCGTGGAACACCGCGCCGATGGTCGGGCGGCTGGTGCCGCGGATCGGTCCGCTGCTCGGCATCATGCCTGATGCGACGCGCGATGTGGACATCTCGGACCTCGCCCCGCTGGTCGGCAGCGGAGAGGGCGAGTGAAGCTCGGTGCACTGGCAGCACAAGCAGGGATAACGCTGCCGGACGGTGCCGATGCGCAGGTCACCGGGTTCGCGATCGACAACTGCAAGGTCGCCCCGGGCACCGTGTTCGGCGCGTTTCAGGGCCTGCAGGTCAACGGTGAAGATTTCATTCCTGCCGCGATCACTGCCGGTGCGGTCGCGGTGGTCGCGCGGCCCGAAGCGAAGGTGGATGGCGCGGTGCACATCGCCGATGCCAGCCCGCGGCGCGCTTTCGCACATTTGGCGGCGGGATTTTTTACGCCCGTCCCCGAAACCGTGGTCGCCGTAACCGGGACCAACGGCAAGACCTCTTGCGCCGAGATGACTCGCCAGATCTGGCGCATGCTGGGCGAGCGCGCAGCCTCGATCGGCACGCTCGGCGTGACCACTGCGGACGAGAGCATTTCAACCGGGCTGACCACGCCCGACATCGTCACGTTCCTCGCCAATATGAGCGGGCTGGCGCGCGAGGGGATCACTCACGTTGCCTACGAAGCTTCGAGCCACGGCTTGTCGCAGTTCCGCAATGAGGGGCTGAAGGTCATGGCCGGGGGCTTCACCAACCTCAGCCGCGATCACCTCGATTACCACAAGGACATGGACGACTACTTCGCCGCCAAGATGCGGCTGTTTGACGAAGTGGTCGATCCCGAGGGAACAGCAGTGGTCTGGGCCGACGATCTCTGGTCGGCAAGAGCAATTGAGCATGTCCGTCAGCGGGGGCTGCGGCTGCTCAGCGTGGGCGAGAAGGCGGAGAGGACACAAGGGTCGTCCATCCGCCTTCTCGCTCGTACGCTCGGCCAGCTCGGGCAAGTGCTCGAGATCGAATGGCAGGGCAAGGCGATGACGATCAAGTTGCCGCTGATCGGGGCTTATCAGGCCGCCAACGCGCTCGTTTCGGCGGGATTGACGATCGCGACAGGGAGTGACCCGGCACGGGTGTTCGACGCACTGGCGCGCCTCCAGCCGGTGCGCGGACGGCTCGAACGTGCGGCGATCACGCGCGCCGGCGCACCGATCTATGTCGATTATGCGCACACCGCAGACGCTCTCGAAGCGGCGATCGCGGCGCTGCGCCCGCATTGCAGCGGGCGACTGATCGTGGTGTTCGGCGCGGGCGGCGACCGGGATCAGGGCAAGCGCCCGGAAATGGGCCACGTGGTAAGCCAGCAGGCCGATCTCGGTATCGTCACCGACGACAATCCCCGCAGCGAAAGCCCGGACGCGATCCGCGCGGCAGTGCTGGCAGGGGGCGACGGCAAACTGCGCGACGGCGGTGAACGCCGCACCGCGATTGCCGCCGCAATCGCCGAAGCCGGGGCGCAGGACATCGTTCTGATTGCCGGCAAGGGCCACGAACAGGGCCAGATCATTGGGGCAGGGGAAACCATGCGGGTCCTGCCATTCGACGACGTAACCGTAGCCAGGGAGTGTGCGGCATGAATGCGCTAGCGAAGATCCTCGCCTGGCCCGAACTCAAGGAAGACCTTGTCGGTCTGGCGCTGTGGGACGCGGTCGAGGTCGCGCGTGCGGTGCGCGGCGTCGCGGTCGGGCAGTTCCAGGTCTCCGGGGTCGAGATCGACAGCCGCGACGTGATGCCGGGTGACTTGTTCTTCGCCTTGAAGGGCGATGCGATGGACGGGCACAAGTTCATCCCGATGGCCTTTGCCCGCGGCGCCGCTGCGGTGGTGGTCGATCGTCCGGTCAATGGCCCGCATGTGCTGGTCGATGATACCTCGGCCGCACTTGAGCTTCTGGCAAAAGCCGCGCGAAACCGGGGCTCTGCGCAGATTATCGGGGTGACCGGCTCGGTCGGCAAGACCGGGGTCAAGGAAGCCATCTTTGCCGCGCTCGACCGGTCGAGCCGGGGCAATGCGCACCGCTCGGTCAAGAGCTACAACAACCATGTCGGGGTGCCGCTCAGCCTGGCGCGGATGCCCGCCACGTCGCGCTACGGCGTGTTCGAGCTGGGCATGAACCACAAGGGCGAGATCGCCGCGCTGACCCGTCAGGTCCGTCCGCACGTCGCGGTAATCACCACGATCGCCCCGGCGCACATCGAAATGCTCGGCAGCGAGGAAGCGATTGCCGCTGCCAAGGCTGAAGTGTTCGAAGGCCTTGAAACCGGCGGCACCGCGATTATTCCTGCTGACAGTCCGCACTACGCGCGGCTGCTGGCCGCAGCGGAGCGGCACGGGGTTGAAGTCGAGTCATTCGGCCGTGCGGCCCATGCCACGGTCCGCTTGCTCGATGCCGTACCCGCAGCCGGCGGCGGCTCGCTGATTACTGCCGATCTTGGCGACCGGCGGATCTGCTACACCGTGGCGGAACCGGGCGAGCATTGGATCACCAATTCGCTGGCGGTGATGGCGGCGGTCCGCGCAGCGGGCGGCGATCTTGGTGCGGCCGGGCTGGCACTGGCAGAAATGCCGGGCCTCAAAGGCCGCGGCGCGCGAACCGTGCTTAGCGCCAAAGGCGGTGACCTCTCGGGCCAGGCACTGCTGATCGATGAAAGTTACAACGCCAACCCCGCCTCGATGCGCGCCACGCTGGAGCAGCTCGGTCGCACCCCGGCCCGCCGCCGGATTGCCGTGCTGGGGGCGATGAAGGAACTGGGCGAGCACGGTCCCGCCTTCCATGCCGAGCTGATCGAACCAGTCACCGCAGCGTCAATCGACCATCTGATCCTGGTCGGCGACGAGATGAGCGCGCTGGCGGATGAACTGGGGAAAGCGCAGCACAGTTCGCTTGGCAATTCGCCGGCCTTCGCGCATTGCGGTACTGCCCGTGAGGCGCTTGAGCACCTCGGGGCACTTGGGGTGGAAGGCGGCGACGCGATCCTCGTCAAGGGGTCAAACTCGGTCGGGCTGGGGACGCTTGTCGCCGCACTCGCACAGCAAAAGGATTAGGATCAGGCATGCTTTACCTGATCGCGCACTACTTTCATTTTGAAGGGCTGGCGAACCTCATCCGGTACCAGACCTTTCGCGCCGGGGCTGCGCTGATGACCGCGCTGGTGCTGGGGCTGGTGATCGGCCCACGGTTCATCAACATGCTGCGCCTGCGCCAGGGCAAGGGCCAGCCAATCCGCGAGGATGGGCCGCAAAGCCACTTTGCCAAGCGCGGCACGCCAACCATGGGCGGGCTGATGATCCTGATCTCGGTGCTGGTTGCAATGCTTGTGTGGATGGACCTTTCCGATCCGTTCGTCTGGGCCTGCCTCGCGGTGACGGGCGGGTTCGGGCTGATCGGGTTCCTCGACGATTACGACAAGGTCAAGAAGCGCAGCACCGCAGGGATTTCCGGGCGGGTGCGGCTGCTGGCCGAATTTGCTGTGGCGGGCGTGGCGAGCTGGATCATCGTCAGCCACACCGGCACCAACCTCTATATTCCGGTGCTGAGTGATCACTACATTCCGCTGGGTTTGCTCTACTATCCATTCGCCGCGCTGGTCATGGTCGGCGCGGGCAACGCGGTGAACCTGACCGACGGGCTCGACGGCCTCGCCACCATGCCGGTGGTGATTGCGGCAGGTGCCTTTGCGATCATCGCCTACCTCACCGGCCGGGTCGATTTCGCGCATTATCTGGGCATCCAGCATGTCCCCCGCGCGGGTGAGCTGGCGATCCTGTGCGCCGCGATCATGGGCGCCTGCCTGGCGTTCCTGTGGTTCAACGCCCCGCCGGCGGCGGTGTTCATGGGCGATACCGGCAGCCTTGCGCTGGGCGGCGCGCTGGGCGCAATCGCGGTTGCCTCGCACCACGAGATCGTGCTCGCCATCGTCGGCGGACTGTTCGTGATGGAAGCGCTGTCGGTCATCATCCAGGTAGCGGTCTACAAGCGCACCGGCAAACGCGTGTTCAAGATGGCGCCGATCCATCACCATTTCGAACAGCTCGGCTGGCAGGAAGCGACTGTGGTCATCCGGTTCTGGATCGTCTCGATCGTGCTGGCGCTGATCGGCCTGTCCACGCTGAAGCTCAGATGATCACCACCCCCGCCTTTGCCGGCAAGAAATTTGCAGTGCTGGGCCTGGCGCGGTCGGGGATGGCTGCGGTGAACAGCCTGCTGGCGGGCGGGGCGATGGTGACCGCGTGGGACAGCCGCGAGGAGCCGCGCCGTGCGCTCCAAGGGCGCTGCGACCTCGCCGATCCGGTGAGCATCGACCTGACCGGGTTTGACGGGGTCGTGGTTTCGCCCGGGGTGCCGCTTAACCAGCATCCGATCGCCGGGCATGCGGCCAGCTTCGGGGTGCCGGTGATCGGCGATATCGAACTGTTTGCGCTGGCCCGGCCCAGCCTGCCCGCGCACCGCGTGGTCGGGATCACTGGAACCAACGGCAAATCCACCACCACCGCGCTGCTCCACCACATTCTGCAAAGCGCCGCGCTGCCGACGCGGATGGGCGGAAATATCGGCCTGCCGATTCTTTCCCAGAATCCGCTCGATGCGGGCGGGGTCTATGTGCTCGAACTGTCGAGCTACCAGATCGATCTCACGCACAGCCTGCAGTGCGATGTGGCGACTTTGCTCAATCTTACCCCCGACCATCTTGATCGCTATGACGGGTTCGCTGGTTACGCGGCATCGAAGGCGCGGCTGTTTGCGATGCAGCGCAGCGACCAGTTCGCGGTGTTCGGCACCACCGACGCCAAGACCCAGGCGATTGCCGCGCGCGAAAGCCAGCTGCGCGATCCGGGCAAGGTGCGCAGTGTGGATGGGGCCGATCTGGCCGCGCTGCAGGCCGACTGGCCTTCGCTCCAAGGCCCGCACAACCTCCAGAACGCTGCAGTCGCAGTCGCCATCGCCGATGCGCTGGGGCTCAGCCGCGCGCAATGGGGGCCCGCGCTCGCCAGCTTCCGCGGGCTCCCGCACCGGATGGAACGCGTCGCCGATGTGAACGGGGTGATGTTCATCAACGATAGCAAGGCGACCAACCCGGCCTCGGCCGCACCCGCGCTCGCCGCGTTCCCGCCCAATCCGCGCCGCCGCATCCACTGGATCGTCGGCGGGCTGCCCAAGGATGACAACCTGGGCGAATGCATGCCCTTCGTGAAGAACGTGGCCGCCGCCTATACCATCGGCGAAGCCGGACCGCTGTTCGCCAATCTGCTCGATGATATTGTTCCGGTGACCCGCAGCGAGATGATGTGCGAGGCCATCCGCCAGGCGATGGCGGTGGCGGTGCCCGGCGATGTCGTGCTGCTGTCACCCGCCTGCGCCAGTTTCGACCAATTCCGCGACTATGAAGCGCGCGGCGATGCGTTCCGGCAGATCGTCGAAGCGCTGTCCACGCCCGAACCGGCGTTAGGAGCGAAGCGCTGATGGCTTCGAACCCGCCCTTTATCCCGCGCGGCGGCAAGCTTGGCGCGGCGCTGCCGGCGCAGAGCCGCAAGGCTCACCGCCGCAGCGATCTGGCGATCTGGTGGCGCGAGATTGACCGGACGCTGCTGCTCATCATCCTGACCCTGATGGCCATCGGCACGGCGGCGGTTGCTGCCTCCAGCCCGGCAAGTGCGCGGCGCTTGTCGACCTCGAAGGTCAAGCTCGATGAGCTGCACTTCTTCTACATTCACCTGCGCTGGCAATTCGTTGGTCTGATCGCGATGTTCAGCGCGAGCATGCTGCCGCGCGAAACCGCGCGCCGCGCCGGGATATTGCTCGGCTTTGCCATGCTGGTCGGGTTGATGCTGGTTCCGGTCATGGGCTTCAGCGTCAACGGGGCGCGCCGCTGGCTCAACCTGGGCATGTCGCTGCAACCGTCGGAGTTCCTCAAGCCGGCCTTCGCGATCATCCTCGCCTGGATTCTGTCGTGGCGAGTCCGCGATCCCGGCCTGCCGGCGATCGAGCTCAGCACCGCGCTGATGGGGTTGATTGCCGTGCTGCTGATGGCGCAGCCGGACTTTGGCTCGACCATGCTGTTTGGCGGAGTGTGGTTCGTGATGGTGCTGATGTCGGGCATCTCGGTGAAACGGGTTGGCCTGGCCGTGGGCGTCGTCGTCACCGGGGTGGTGCTGGCCTATATGTTCTACGACAATGCCCGCAACCGCATCGACAGCTTCCTTGGCGGCGGCACCGCCTATGACCAGGTCGATCTGGCGCAGCGCACATTACTGGGCGGCGGCTGGACCGGCACCGGGCTGTGGCTCGGCACCCGCAAGCTCGGCCTGCCCGAGGCGCATACCGATTACATCTTCTCGGTGATCGGCGAGGAATTCGGGTTGATCGCCTGCGCGATTATCGTGCTGCTGTACCTGGCGCTGGTGGCGCGGGTACTGCTGCGCCTGCTCGATGAGGAAGACCTGTTCACCACCCTCGCCGCGGCGGGGCTGACCGCGCAGCTGGGCGGCCAGGCGTTCATCAATATCCTGGTCAACCTGCAGCTGTTCCCGTCGAAGGGGATGACCCTGCCGCTGATCTCCTACGGCGGGTCCTCGACCATCGCGATCTGCCTGGGGGTAGGCTTCCTGCTTGCCATCACGCGGCGCAATCCGTTTATCAAGCGCGAGCGGTTTTCGCTGCGCCAGCTCGGCGCAGCGCCGCGGGAGCAGCGCCGATGAGTAGCGTTTCACGCCATTATGTCCTCGCCGCGGGCGGCACCGGCGGTCACCTGATCCCGGCCTTTGCGCTCGCCACCGAGCTGGAAGCGCGCGGGCATCATGTCGCACTGATCACTGACGATCGCGGTAGCCGCTTGCCCGGCAAGCCGGCCACGCTGGTCAGCCACGTCCTCCCAGCCGGGCGCTTCGGCAAGAATCCATTGAAGTGGCCGCAAGCGCTGGAGGCCGTCCTCGAAGGCAAGCGCATGGCGCTGCGGCTGTTCGAAAGCTTTCAGCCCAGCGCGGTGATCGGGTTCGGCGGCTATCCCGCGCTGCCCGCGCTGTGGGCCGCGACCAGCGCCAAGGTGCCAAGCGTGATCCACGAGCAGAACGCGGTGCTCGGCCGGGTCAACCGGCTGCTGGCGAAGCGCGTCGATGCCATCGCCACATCGTACCGCGATGTCGATCGGCTCTCGCCCAAGCTGGCGGACAAGGTTCACCTGGTCGGCAATCCGGTCCGCGCCGAAGTGCTGGCGCTGCGCGACCTGCCATTCCCGCCGTTCACCGAGGATGGCCTGCTGCGTGTGCTGGTCACCGGCGGGAGCCAGGGCGCGAGCGTGCTGTCTGCGGTGGTTCCCGATGGCCTCGCGATGCTCCCCCCGGCCTTGCGCGGGCGCTTGCAGGTTACCCAGCAATGCCGCGCCGAAGATATCGAGGCGGTCCGCGCGCGCTATGTCGGGCATGAAATCCCGGCCGAGCTTGGAACCTATTTCGAGGACATGGCGGCGCGGCTGGCGGATTCGCACCTGTTCATCGGCCGCGCCGGGGCATCCACCATTGCCGAGCTGACCGCAGTGGGCCGCCCAGCGATCCTGGTGCCGCTGCCGATCGCCACCGACGATCATCAGGCCGCCAACACCCGCGAGGTAACCGCGCTCGGCGGCGCGCGGATGATCCGGCAGGACCGCTTCACGCCGGTCGAACTCGCCAAGCAAATCCAGGCGATCGCGATGAACCCCGAAACGCTCGCCACTGCGGCGCACGCGGCGTGGAACTGCGGCTATCCCTACGCGGCCAAGGACCTGGCCGACTTGGTCGAAGGCTTCGGCGGGGCACCGATGATGGACGTGATCCAGGTGGCCCGCGAAATGTCCGCCAGCGGGCAGGAACAGGTCGCGACATGAAAGGCGTCGGCACCGAAATCGGCACGATCCATTTCGTCGGTATCGGCGGGATCGGCATGTCGGGCATTGCCGAGGTGATGCACAATCTGGGCTACAAGGTGCAGGGCAGCGACATTGCCGAAGGCTACGTTGTCGAAGGCCTGCGCAAACTCGGCATCAAGGTCTCGATCGGCCACGCCGCCGAAAACCTTGGCGATGCGGCGGTGGTGGTCACCTCAACCGCGGTCAAGCGCTCGAACCCCGAAGTCGCCGCCGCGCTCGAACACCGCGTGCCGGTGGTGCGCCGCGCCGAAATGCTCGCCGAACTGATGCGGCTGAAGCGCACCGTCGCGGTGGCGGGCACGCACGGCAAGACCACCACCACCTCGATGGTCGCGGCGCTGCTCGATGCGGGCGGGGTCGATCCGACCGTGATCAACGGCGGGATCATCAACAGCTACGGTTCCAACGCGCGGCTCGGCGCCTCCGAATGGATGGTGGTCGAAGCGGACGAGAGTGACGGTTCGTTCCTGCGGCTCGACGGGACCATCGCGGTGGTCACCAACATCGATCCCGAGCACCTCGATCACTACGGCAGCTTCGATGCAGTCAAAGAAGCCTTCGTCGAATTCATCGAGAACGTCCCGTTTTACGGCTGCGCGGTGCTGTGCATCGATCATCCCGAGGTCCAGGCGGTTATCCCCAAAGTGCGCGACCGCCGCGTCGTGACTTACGGCTTCTCCGCGCAGGCCGATGTCCGCGGCGAGAATGTCACGCCATATCCCGGCGGTAACACGTTCGACGTGATGATCCGCCAGCGCGATGGCAGCCAGCGCCGGATCGCCGGGATCGACCTGCCGATGCCCGGGCGGCACAACGTCCAGAACGCGCTCGCAGCGGTGGCCGTGGCCTCCGAGATGGGCTGCGCGGACGATGTGATCCAAACCGGTTTTGCCAAGTTCCACGGGGTCAAGCGCCGCTTCACCAAGGTCGGCGAAGTGGACGGGGCGACGATCATCGACGATTACGGCCACCATCCGGTCGAAATCCGCGCGGTGCTCGCCGCCGCGCGTGAGGGCGTGCAGACCGGCCGCGTGATTGCGGTGGTCCAGCCGCACCGCTTCACCCGGCTGCGCGATCACCTCGAAGACTTCGAAAGCGCGTTCAACGACGCCGACATGGTCTTCGCCGCGCCGGTCTATGCGGCGGGCGAGCAGCCGATTGACGGCATCGATTCGGACACGATGGTGGGGGGCATGAAGGCGCGCGGGCACCGCTCGGCGCAGGTCGTGGCGGGACCGGAAGAATTGGCCAAAGTGCTCGCTGAAGTGATCGAACCGGGCGACGTGGTGGTCTGCCTCGGCGCGGGCGATATTACCAAGTGGGCGGCTGGCCTTGCCGATGCAGTTGCGCTGCGGAGGGCGGCATGATGGCCGACACGCTGCCGCGCGTTGCGGGCAAGCTCACCCCCAACGCCCCGCTTGCGCCGCTCGTCTGGTTCAAATCGGGCGGCACCGCGCAATGGCTGTTCGAGCCCAAGGACGTTGCCGACCTGCAGCAATTCCTGCGCGACCTCGATCCAGCCGTTCAGGTGATGGCGCTGGGCCTTGGCAGCAACCTGATCGTGCGCGATGGCGGCGTTCAGGGTGTGGTAGTGCGGCTGGGCAAGGCCTTTGCCATGGTTTCGCTCAGCGCTGATCTCACCCTCAATTGTGGCGCCGGCGCCTCAGGCATCCTCGTCTCCTCGACCGCGCGCGACAATGGCATTGCGGGGCTCGAATTCCTCCGCTCGATCCCCGGTACCGTCGGCGGGTTCGTGCGGATGAACGGCGGCGCTTACGGCGGTGAGGTCAAGGATATCCTCGTGGATTGTGACGTGGTGCTGCGCGATGGTTCGCTGCTGACGCTGGCGGTTGGTGAGCTTGGCTACACTTACCGCCATTCGAGCCTGCCCGAAGGCGCAATCGTGGTCGGCGCGAGGTTCAAGGGCCGCGCGGGCGAAGCACAGGCTATCCAGGCCGAGATGGACCGTATTTCCGCCAGCCGCGAAGCCAGTCAACCGCTCCGGTCCAAAACCGGCGGCAGCACCTTCAAGAACCCCGATGGCCACAAAGCGTGGCAGCTGGTCGATCAGGCCGGGTGCCGGGGCCTCACCATGGGCGGGGCGCAGGTCAGCGAAAAGCACTGCAATTTCCTTCTCAACCTTGGCGAGGCGACCAGCGCCGATATCGAAGGCCTTGGCGAAGAAGTGCGGCGGCGGGTCATGGACACATCGGGCGTGACGCTAGAATGGGAAATTCAGCGCGTTGGCACCTGTGCTAGAGCGCCAGATCAAGAGCGAGTGGGTAAGCCGAAGTGACTCTCCCCAAACTCCATGTTGCCGTGCTGATGGGCGGTTGGTCGAACGAGCGGTCGGTCTCGTTGATGAGCGGCGAGGGTGTCGCCACGGCGCTGGAAGAACGCGGTCACCAGGTCACCCGCATCGACATGGACCGCAACGTCGCGCAAAAGCTCGCCGAAACCGCACCCGATGTGGTGTTCAACGCGCTCCACGGCACCCCCGGCGAGGATGGCACGGTGCAGGGCATGATGGACCTGATGGGGCTGACTTATACCCATTCTGGCATGGTCAGCTCGGTCATCGCGATTGACAAGGAACTGACCAAGCAGGCGCTGGTGCCGCACGGGATTCCGATGCCCGGCGGGCGGATCGTGCCGGTCGAGGAAATCTACGAACGCGACCCGCTTGAGCGGCCTTATGTGCTGAAACCGGTCAACGAAGGTTCCTCAGTCGGCGTGGCGATTGTCACCAACGAGGGCAATTACGGTAATCCGATCAGCCCTGAGGCCAAGGGCCCGTGGCAGGAGTTTGACCACTTGCTGGCCGAACCGTTCATTCGCGGCAAGGAACTGACCACTGCCGTGCTGGGCGACCGCGCACTGCTGGTGACTGAGCTTAAGCCCAAGTCGGGCTTCTACGATTTCGACGCCAAGTACACTGAGGGCATGACCGAACACGTCTGCCCGGCCGAGATCCCCGATGAGATCACCCGGGCCTGCCTCGACATCGCCTTGCGCGCGCACCGCATCCTGGGCTGCAGCGGGTGCAGCCGCACCGATTTCCGGTGGGACGACGAACGCGGGATCGAAGGGCTGTTCGTGCTCGAAACCAACACCCAGCCGGGGATGACACCATTGAGCCTGGTTCCCGAACAAGCGCGTCATCTGGGGATCGAATACGGCGAGCTGGTCGAGATCATCATCGCGGATGCACTGGCCGCCAAGGAGAAGCGCAAGTGAGCGGCACCAAGATCAGGCGCGGCGGCAAAAGCGCGCGGCGCTCCGCCTCGGCGCAGGGCAAGGCGCGGCAGGTCCGCGCCGCCAAGGCGCGCACGGGTTCGGCGATCGACACGGTGATGGCGATCCAGCCGTTCAACGAACGCCAGTTACACCGCATCTTCCTTGCGGTGATCCTTGGCGGCGCGGTGGTGCTGGCGTGGATGGCAGCAAGCTTTGCCGGGGTGCCGGCGATGGCGCAGGATCAGGTGGCACACCTCGCCCATCAGGCCGGGTTCGAGCTGCACAACGTCAACGTGCGCGGGACCAAGCACCTGAATGAACTCAAGGTCTATCAGATTGCGCTGGCCGACCGTGACCGGGCGATGCCGTTCATTGATGTAGGAGCAGTGCGTGGGCGCTTGATGGGCCTTTCGTGGGTTGAAGACGCGCGGGTTTCGCGCCAGCTGCCCGATACGCTGGTGATCGACATTGTTGAGCGCAAGCCGGTCGCAGTGCTGTCAAAGCCGGACAAGTTCGTGCTGATCGATGCCACCGGGCGTGAGCTTGAGGTGGTTTCGGAAGACCGCACCAAGGGCAAGCTGGTGCTGTCCGGGCCTGGTGCCGGGCAGCAAGTTGCCGCGCTGTCCGGGCTGCTCGATGCCGCGCCCGCGCTGCGCCCGCAGTTGAAGAGCGCCGAATGGATCGGCAATCGCCGCTGGAACCTGACCTTCAAGACCGGGCAGCTGCTTGCGCTGCCCGAAGGCAAGGATGAAAGCGCCAAGGCGCTGGTCACCTTCGCCCAGCTCGACGGGCGCAACCGCCTGCTCGGCGGCAAGGCCGTGGCCTTTGATATGCGCGCGGGCGACCGCATTTACATCCGCATGCCCGAACGCACCGACGCGGTGGAATCGGCGCATATTGCGCCGACCGTTACCGCCAGCGCCGCGCCGACGCCCATGCCGACCAAGCAGCCGAAGAAGGAACAGAACTGATGCCGCCGCCCCGCATTTCGCGCGTGTTCGGCGCGGTCAATATTGGTTCGTTCCGGATTTCGGCGATGGTCGCCGGGCTTAGCGAGACCGGCGAAATGCTGGTGCTGGGCAGCGGCCACCGCGCGGCGCAGGGGATCAAGCGCGGTTATGTAACCGACATGGCGGCGGCGACCTTTGCGGTGCGTGACGCGGTTGAACGGGCAGAAAAGATGGCCAACACCTCGGTCTCGAGCGTGTGGATCGGTACCTCGGGCGCGGGCCTTGCCAGCTCGGTCGCGCAGGTTGAGGTCGATATCGGCGGGCGCCGGATCGAGGCCGACGATATCGATCACCTGCTGATCTCGGCGCGCGACGTAATCCAGCCCGACGGGCGGATGGTGCTGCACGCGCAGCCGGCGCATTACACGCTCGACGGGGCAGATGGCGTCGCCGATCCCAAGGGGCTCCACGCCGAACGGCTCGGGGTCGATATCCACGTGATGCTCGCCGATGGCGCGCCGATCCGCAACATTACCGAAGCGGTGCAGAACGCGCACCTCGATGTCGAAGGCGTCGTCGGCTCGCCGATCGCCGCGGGCTATGCCTGTCTGTCCGCCGAAGAACGCGAACTGGGCGTGGCCCTGGTCGAATTTGGCGGCGAGGTGACCAATGTTTCGGTCTATGCCGCAGGCATGTTGCTGGGCCTCGTGACGATCCCGCTGGGTTCGGGCGATATCACCGACGCCGTCGCTTCGGCCTTCGGGATCCGCCGGTTCCAGGCCGAACGACTGAAGTGCGTCCACGGCTCGGCCATCGCCAGCCCGTCGGATCACCGCGAGATGATCCCGGTCAACGCGCCGGGCGAGGAAACCGGCGGCCCGGCCGCGCGCCATGCCGATGACAAGAACCGCGTGCCGCGTGCCGAACTGGTTTCGGTGATCACCACGCAGCTGGCGGCCTGGACCGAAGAAGTGGGCAGGGCGCTCAAAGCGCTGGGGTTCAGCGGCCAGCGCGGGCAATTGGTGGTTCTGACCGGCGGCGGCGCGGAACTTGCCGGACTGCCCGATTACGTCCAGGCCGCGCTGGGCAAGCCCGTGCGCATCGGCCGTCCGCAGCACCTCAAAGGTCTGGCCGAGGCCCATGCGACGCCCGGTTTCACCACGCTCGCCGGGCTCGTGCTCTATGCCGCCGCCGATCCGGTCGACATCCGGGCGGTCGGCAGAAACTACCAGCCGATCGTGCGCTACAAGGGTTTTAAGCTGGCCGGGCGACTGTACCAGGCCATGCGCGAGTATTTTTGAGGTGCAGCGGTCTAAACCTATGCACGGCACTGCGTCCCCGGTGACTGTGGACAAAGGTTGCTATTGCTTTGATTCGCTGATTCTAACGGTGCAAGAACCGTGTTAACTGTATGTATTGCATCCGCCCGCAAAGGCCAGGAGACGTCTGAATGAGCATCAATATCGGAGCGCCCGCTGTTGAAGAGCTGCGGCCCCGGATCACCGTGATCGGGGTTGGTGGAGCTGGCGGCAACGCCATTGCCAACATGATCACCGCCGGGATCGAAGGCGTCGACTTTGTCGTCGCCAACACCGACGCGCAGGCGCTCAACAATTCGATCTCGGAACACCGCATCCAGCTGGGCTCGGACATCACGCAGGGTCTTGGCGCCGGCGCCCGGCCCGAAGTGGGCCGCGCCGCCGCGGAAGAGAGCATGGCCGAGATCGAGCGCGCGCTTGACGGAGTGCACATGTGCTTCATCGCCGCGGGCATGGGCGGCGGCACCGGCACCGGTGCGGCGCCGGTGGTGGCCAAGGCGGCGCGTGACAAGGGCGTGCTGACCGTGGGCGTGGTAACCAAGCCGTTCCTGTTTGAAGGCACCCGCCGGATGCGCGCGGCCGATGCCGGGATCGAAGAGCTGCAAAAGCACGTCGATACCCTGATCGTCATCCCCAACCAGAACCTGTTCTTGGTCGCCAAGGCGGAAACCACCTTCAAAGAAGCGTTCCAGATGGCCGACGAGGTGCTCCAGCAGGGGGTGCGCTCGATCACCGACCTGATGGTCATGCCGGGCCTGATCAACCTCGATTTTGCCGACGTCCGCTCAGTCATGGCCGAAATGGGCAAGGCGATGATGGGCACCGGCGAAGGCAGCGGCGAAAACCGCGCATTGGAAGCCGCCGAAAAGGCTATCGCCAACCCGCTGCTCGATGGCGTTTCGATGCAAGGCGCCAAGGGGGTGATCATCTCGATCATCGGCGGCGAAGACATGAAGCTGCTCGAAGTCGACGAAGCCGCGAACCACATCCGCGAACTGGTCGATCCCAACGCCAACATCATCTGGGGCTCTGCGTTCAACCCTGACTTGCAAGGCAAGATCCGCGTCTCGGTGGTCGCCACCGGGATCGAGCAGACCGCCTCGATGGCCGAAGAGGCCGCGCGCCCGTTCAACATGGGCGGATCGCGCGGACCCGCGCGCCCCGCGATGAGCGCGCCGCCGGCCGCCGAACCACTGTTTGATCGTTCGGCCCCGGCGCAGCCCGAACCGGCATCTGAACCGGTCGCCGAAGCGAGCCAGCCCGAACCGTCAACCAGTTTTGCGGACGATGATTGGGATACGCCTGCGCCTGCAGCCGGAGAAGAAGCTGCGGCTGATCCGCTGGAGCTTGATCTGGAAGCCGACAATGGCGGCGAAGCCGAAGTCTCAGCCGATGCCGGCAGCGGCGATGGTGACGAGCTGCTGCTCGATGCCTCGCGGCTGATCGAAGAAGATGCGCCGGTTTCGGGCGGCGGGATGATGTCAGGACGGCGTCGCGGCTTAATCTCGAGCGATGACGACACCGTCAGTGAAGGCGGCGAGGGCGGTGCCCCTGCGGCTGAACCGGCTGCTCCGGCAAGCAGTGCGACGGTAGAACGCCCGGCCGCGCCCAAGCTCGGCGGCGGGGCAACGTTGTTCGAGCGCATGGCCAACCTGTCACGCGGCGGGCGCTCGGCCAGCGAAGCCGAAGACGATGGCGACGGCGATGGTCCGTCAATCTCGATCCCGCGCTTCCTCGGCCGTCAGAACAACCAGTAAACGAAAGCTGACGCCGCGGCATTAGGCCGCGGTTCAGCCAACCGGGTGCAAATGAGGTGCCGGCCGCTTGCCTGCGGCTGGCAGAGGGTTCAGATCACCGCCATGTTGAGACCTATCGGCCGCCGCTGTGCACGTAGCCTGATGCTCGCCGGTGCCGCGCTGGGGCTCGCCTCGCTTGGGCTGCCGGGTGCAGCCGTGGCCGATCCGGTGGTCCAGCCGCTGCCCCAGCAATCGCCGGGCATGAAGCTCAACGATGCGCTGAACCAGCTGGCCAAGAACCCGCAAGACCTTGAAGCGCTGATCGCCGCAGGGCGCGCCTCGCTCGAACTGGGGGACGTGCAAGCGGCGATCGGGTTTTTCCAGCGCGCAGACACGCTGTGGCCGGGTTCGGTCCGCGCCAAGACCGGTCTGGCCGGTGCCTATGCGCTGGGCGACGATCCGATTGCCGCGATCCAGCTGTTCAACCAGGCCGAAAAGCTGGGGCCGATCGATGCTGCGCGCATTGCCGATCGCGGACTCGCTTATGACCTGATCGGCGATTACCAGACCGCGCAAGGCTATTACCGTCAGGCGCTGGGGATCGAAGCCAGCGATGAAGCTGCGCGGCGGCTGGCCGTGAGCCAGGCCATCGCCGGGGACCGGCGCGGGATGGAGGTGACGCTTGGTCCATTGCTCCAGAAGCAGGACAAGGCGGCCTGGCGCACCCGGGCCTTCGCCCTTGCGATCCTGGGCGTGCCCGATGAGGCCGAGAGCATCGCGCGCCAGACCATGCCTGCGGACATGGCCAATTCGATGTCCGGATATCTGCGCTACATGCCCAAGCTGACCCCGGCGCAGCAGGCTTCAGCCGCAAACCTCGGGCAATTTCCGCGCGCTGCCGACATTGGCCAGAACGATCCGCGCTTTGCCGCCTACATGCGCCCGCACGCGGCATTGGCAGCCGCCTCGCCGGTGCCGGGTCCGGTCAAGCCCGATGCAAAGGGCAAGGACAAAGGCAAGAAGGGCAAGGATCAACAGGTCGTTGCGGTGGCTGCAGCCGTGCCCAACCCGCCGGTTGGCCGCGAGGTTGACGGCAAGCCAGTCCAGATAGCGATGGCCGCGCCTCAGCCGCTCGTGCCCAGACCTGTTCCAGCGCCTTTGCCGTCACCCGCGCCTGCGCCCAGCCCGCCCGCAGTGCCCCGGCCGGTGCCGGTGACCACCACGCCCGGGCCGGGCTTCGCCTCGATCGCTGCGGTTTCGACCAAGCCCGGGCAAAGCTTCGACCTGCGCCAGCAAAGCAAGCCCCCGGCACCGTCGCCATCGCCCCCTCCGGTACTGCCAGCGCCCAAGCCGGTGCCCAGACCGGCACCGAAACCGGTACCCAAACCCGCGCCCGAATCCATCGACGAGGCCTTTGCCGACTTCACCCCGCCGAGCCGCGAGACCGAACCGCAAGCGGGGGCGGTGGACCTCAGGCATCTCGACCGCACCGTGAAGGTGCCAGCGAACGCCAAGCCAGCCGAAAAGCCCGACGACAAGCCAGTGCTGGGTGTGAAGGGCAAGCCTGGAGACAAGGCTTCGGACAAGGCCAAAGACAAAGACAAAGACAAGAAAGACAGCAAGCTAAGCCAGCCGAGCCGATTCTGGGTTCAGGTCGCAACGGGCCGTGACAAGGCGGCGCTCGGCTCTGACTGGCGGCGCATGGGCAAGGATGACCCAGCGGTGTTCAAAGGCAAGAAGCCGTTCATCACCGCCTGGGGACAGACCAACCGGCTGCTGATCGGTCCGTTCGAAACCCAGAAAGAGGCCAATGCCTTCGTCGCCGCGCTCAAGAAGGTCGACTTCAGCGGTGCCTTCGTCTGGACCAGCGCGGCGGGCCAAGTGGTCGATCCGCTTGCCCCCGCGAAGTAGCCTGCCCACCGCTTTTCCACACTTTCTCAACAGGCTTGTCGAGTTATGCGCAGACGAGCGACATGACGTCATTGTCCTTTGTGCGCAAGTCGCGCCATCCAGCGCCAATGATGCAGGCTAACCACGACATGGAACGGGACGACGATGCTGCCCCCGTCGACATGCTCGCTTCGTTGTTCGAAGCGCGCGGCTGGCCTTGCGAATTCGTCGGCGAGGACGAGATTTCGGGCGAGATCAAGGGCAGCTGGGCGAGCTATACCGTGCGCGGGGTCTGGCGACACGAAGATCACGTGCTGCAGCTGCTGTGCCTGCCCGATATCCGCGTGCCCGAAGACAAGCGCAGCGCGGTGTTCGAACTGCTCGCGCTGGTCAACGAACAGCTGTGGGTCGGGCACTTCGACTTGTGGTCGAACGGCAGCGTGCTGCTCTATCGCCACGGCCTGCTGCTGGGCGACGATGGCTTGCTCAGCCTCAGCCAGGCGCAAGTTGCGGTCGAAGCCGCGGTCGAGGAGTGCGACCGGTTCTACCCCGCCTTCCAGTTCGTGCTGTGGGGCGACAAGAGCCCGGCTGAAGCACTCGCCAGCTCGATGGTTGACGCTGCGGGCGAGGCTTAGTCCGTACCCGGCAAAATTCGCTGTCCTACAGCGCCGCCATGGTGGCATGAGGTGCGCATGTGCAACTTGCTCGGCCAGTATGAAACTTGCTTGGCAAGCCGATCATATGGATCAAGCGGGACGGAGGGTTTTTCTTCGTCTGGACTGTGGTCCAAGCGGTCCAAGCGCAGGTGGATGAGAGGTTTTTGCGCGTGACAGCGATCCTGATTTTCGGCTGCGGTAACATGGGCGGGGCGATGCTGACCGGTTGGCTGGCCTCGGACCTGCCGCTCACGATTACCGTCGTCGATCCTGCGGTGCATGAAGTCCCGGCCGAGGTAAGGTTGCTGCGGCAAGTTCCAGCGGAGCACTTCGACGTGGTCCTGCTGGGGATCAAACCGCAGCTGCTGGGCGAAGCTGCGCCCATGCTCGCTTCTGCCATCGCGCCGGACACGGTGCTGCTGTCGGTGTTGGCCGGAGCGGAACTGGCCAGCCTGGCCGGTATCTTCCCGATCAACGGCGGGATCGTGCGGGTCATGCCGAACTTGGCGGCGGCCATCGGCAAGGCGCCGATTGGCCTGTTCGGTTTGATGTCAGACGCAGCGCGCGATCAGGTGAGCAGATTGATGGCGCCGCTCGGCACCTCCGAATGGCTTGCACGCGAGGATGATCTTGACGCGGTTACTGCGCTGGCCGGTTCGGGCCCGGCCTTCGTCTATCGCTTCATCGACGCATTGGCGGAAGGTGGCACCGCGCTTGGCCTCGACCCAGCGCAGGCTCAGCGGCTGGCATTGAGCATGGTCCAAGGCGCGGCCGTGCTCGCAGCCGGGGCGGGTGAACCACCGGCCGAACTGGCGCGCCGGGTCACCAGCCCGGGGGGCACAACCGCCGCAGGGCTGGCGGTGCTCGATGCCGATGGCGCGCTCCAGCGCCTCGTTGCAGCCACCCTGAAAGTAGCGGCAGAGCGCGGGGCCGAACTTGCTGCTGCGGCACGCGGGCCAAGCTGATACAATCTGCGACAGCCCGGTTGTCCGGTTTCGCTTGAAACCTCGGCCGACAGCGCCGATATTTACATCCAGCGGCCTATCTTGGACCGCTAACAGGAGTTTGATCCATGTCTGAATGGAACGATCCGCAGACCACGCGCAGCCCGTTTGGCGCGGGCGCGCAGCTTAACCCCGCGATGGTCGGCAGCGCAGCGCGCGATGACGGCCTGCGCAGCTACATGCTGTCAATTTACAACTACATGGCCTCGGGCGTGCTGCTTTCGGGCGTTGTGGCGCTGTTGTTCGCGCGTTCGGGCATGGCCGAAGCCACCTTTGGCTCGCCGCTGCGCTGGTTGATCGCGCTCGCCCCGCTCGGGTTCGTGATGGCGATGAGCTTTGGTCTCAACCGGATGCAGACCTCGACGCTGAAGATGCTGTTCTGGGGCTTTTCGGTGGCGATGGGGCTGTCGCTCTCGTCGATCTTCTTCATCTACACCGGACCATCGATCGCGCTGACCTTCTTCGCCACCGCCGGGGCCTTCGCCGGCCTCAGCCTCTATGGCTACACCACCAAGCGCAATCTCTCGGCGATGGGCTCGTTCATGGTCATGGGCCTGATCGGGATCATCATTGCGATGCTGCTCAACATGCTCCTCCAGTCGAGCGCGATGGCGCTGGCGATTTCGGTGCTGGGTGTGCTGATCTTTGCCGGGCTGACCGCCTGGGACACGCAGCGGCTGCGCAGCACCTATTATCAGGTGCAGGGCACCGATATGGTCCAGAAGGTCGTGATCATGGGCGCGCTCAGCCTCTATCTCGACTTCGTCAACATGTTCCAGTTCCTGCTCAGCTTCATGGGCGATCGCCGCTGATCCCAAGCCCGGAACGGATAAGCGTGCCCGGCGTTCCGTAAGGTGCGCCGGGCATTTGCTTTTCGGAGCCAGTGGCTTAGGAATTCAGACGCGTGTAATGAACGGTCTGCCAAGTGGTCGGTTACGCCAGCGGGAATGGAAATAATGGGTTCGCAATTTCACAAGATCATCTTCGGGATGGCGCTGCTGCTTGCTGCGGGCGAGCTGGCGGCCAAACCCAAGAAGGTTCCGCCCCCACCCCCGCCGCCGCCGCCGCCACCTGTAGTCGTCTATATTCCGCCGCGGCCAACCCCGCCGCTGGGCGCATCGCCGCTGTTCAAGGTTCCGCTGCTGGGGACGGACGGCAAGCGTCTGTCGGTCAATTCGAACATCGGTCCGTTGCAGACGGTGTGGAACTTTCGCTCGGCCTACAACGTCGCCGCGCTGGATTGCCAGTCTGCCGAACACAATGAAGTTCTGGTCGGCTACAAGCACTTCCTCAAGGTGCACAAAGTGGCGCTGCTCAAGGCCAACCGGGCGGTCGATGCGGATTTCCGCAAGCGTTACGGCGCGGCCTACATCCGCCCGCGCGAGGCCTATATGACGCAGGTCTACAACTATTACGCCTTCCCGCCGACGCTGCACAATTTTTGCGATGCAGCGCTGCTGATGGCGCGGGAATCGATGACTCTCAAACCCGCCGGACTAACTGCGTTTGCCGCGCGTTACCTGCCCCAGTTCGATATGATCTTCGAGAATTTCTATCATTCGTACGATCAGTACCGCGCCGACGCGGCGGCATGGGATGCAAAGTATGCTCCGGTCACTGTGCAGCTGGCACCGCCCGCAATTGCTCCAGTCGCTGGGGTCATACCTTCACCTGCGACCACAACCACGACCCCAGCCACGACCCCAGCCACGACAACTGCTGCCCCAGGGCGCTGAACCGCGGCGCAGTCGATTTGGTCTTTCAAGCGCGCGGGCCATTCGCTAATGCGTCGCCTCGCGCAGCGGTCCGCCGCTTGCGCGGGCATGCACTGAACGGGGCCGTAGCTCAGATGGGAGAGCGCGTCGTTCGCAATGACGAGGTCAGGGGTTCGATCCCCCTCGGCTCCACCAGTGCTTACTTAAACCGCTAAAACAAGATAATTCCCTTAAAACCAAGCTTTTTGGTTGGCTGTCTGGTACTAAGTCTGGTACTAAACGGCAGATCGGGATGAGGCATGAAACGGGTCGAGGGCTTTAAAAATCTGTATTCCCGTGGCGGAGCATACCTCGTCAGGGTGCAGGTACCCGAACGCGATCGCGGTCGGGTTGGCGCACGGGAATTGAAGAAATCCCTCGGCAGCGACTTCGTTACGGCTAAAAAGAAGTATCCCGCTGTTTGGGCTGGGCTGCTTGCCCGTATCGAACCGACGGGTACCTCTCTGGTCGCTCATGCCCCCCACGCGCCATCCCCATCGGAAATTGATGCAGCAGTGAGCCAGTACTATCGCGGCTTGCGCTCTAACATTGCGCTGAATGGTCCCGATGACGATGGATCAAATATGTCACGCCGCGAAAAGACGGCGGCGTTGATCGAGATTGGAGTTATGCAATATACCCACGAAAAGTCGAACGCCATGGCGCTACAAGCGCGCTGGCTGTGCGACGACCAAGGGTGGGACTTGGCCGATACCAGCCCGCAGTTCCGAGAGATTTGCACGAAGCTTTTGCATGCCCGGTTGGATCGGCTGCGCGAAGCACAACACAAGGCGGTGCTGTCAGTCGGACCGCAACTCGTCTCCGATAGACGCGGCGAGGCCCAAAGCGGACATCATCAGCTGGCAAGCGACTTCCACTCGGCCAATGCGGCCGAGCGACGTTCGCGGTAAGTTTCACGGTCGAC
>JANYEY010000068.1 GCA_025359685.1 Sphingomonadaceae bacterium
GCTCGATCCGCGCACCGGCGATCTGCGGCTGTGGCGCGTGGTCGAAGTGGTTGAGGAAGTCGAAGACTACTTCAAGCAGGTCGATCTGAAGACCGCGGAGAAGCTGCAGGCCGATGCCAAGCTGGGCGATTTCATCGTCGATCCGCTGCCTCCGGTCGATCTGGGGCGGATCGACGCGCAGTCGGCCAAGCAGGTGATCTTCCAGAAGGTCCGCGATGCCGAGCGTGACCGCCAGTTCGAGGAATTCAAGGACCGCGGCGGCGAGGTTGTGACAGGCGTGATCAAGTCGGTCGAATTCGGCCACGTGATCGTCAACCTCGGCCGCGCCGAAGGCGTGATCCGCCGCGACCAGCAGATCCCGCGCGAAGTTGCCCGCGTCGGCGAACGCGTCCGGGCGCTGATCCTCAAGGTTGAGCGCCAGAACCGCGGGCCGCAGATCTTCCTCAGCCGCGCGCACCCCGATTTCATGAAGAACCTGTTTGCGCAGGAAGTGCCCGAAATCTATGACGGCATCATCACCATCATGGCCGCCGCCCGCGATCCGGGCAGCCGCGCCAAGATCGGCGTGATCAGCCGCGATAGCAGCATCGACCCGGTCGGTGCCTGCGTCGGCATGAAGGGCAGCCGCGTTCAGGCGGTCGTGCAGGAAATGCAGGGCGAGAAGATCGACATCATCCCCTGGTCGGAAGACACTGCAACCTTCGTGGTCAATGCGCTCCAGCCCGCCACGGTCAGCCGGGTGGTGATCGATGAGGAAGAAGGCCGCATCGAAGTGGTCGTTCCCGACGATCAGCTCAGCCTGGCAATCGGTCGCCGCGGCCAGAACGTGCGGCTCGCCAGCCAGCTGACCGGTAGCCAGATCGACATCCTGACCGAGGCCGAAAGCTCCGAAAAGCGCCAGCGCGAATTTGCCGAGCGTTCGAAGATGTTCGAGGAAGAACTCGACGTCGATGAAACGCTGTCGCAGTTGCTGGTCGCCGAAGGCTTCAGCGAGCTGGAGGAAGTCGCCTACATCGACGTCTCGGAACTCGCGAACATCGAAGGCTTCGACGATGAACTGGGCGAAGAGCTGCAGAGCCGCGCACAGGAAGCACTCGACCGGCGCGAGGAGGCACACCGCGTGCAACGCCGTGAGCTCGGCGTGGAAGATGCGCTGGCCGAAATCCCGCATTTGACCGAAGCGATGCTGGTCACGCTGGGCAAGGCCAAGATCTTCACGCTCGACGATCTGGCCGATCTCGCCACTGACGAACTGATCGCCAAGAAGCGGGTCGAACAGCGCCGCCGTGACGGCAGCGCTCCGGCGCGCAAGGAACGCGAACAGGATCGTGGCGGAGTGCTCGGCGAATACGGCCTCTCGGAAGAGCAGGGCAACGAGATCATCATGGCCGCACGCGCACACTGGTTTGAAGACGAAGATGGCGCAGCCGCGCCGGGGTCCGAAGACGAAGACGAAGTCGTCGCCGCGCCAGCAGCAGAGGAGGCCGCTGATGCGGATTCCTCACAATGAGCCGCTAGATTCCGGTACCTCCGGGCGGGCCGAGAGGCCCAAAATTCACGGATCGGCCGCAGCCGATCCGGAGAGAAAGTGTATCCTGACCGGGGACAACGGTTCCCGCGATGATCTGCTCCGTTTGGCGATCTCGCCCCCCAAACCTGACGGGACCTGCGAAGTTCTTCCCGATGCTTTGGCCCGTGCGCCAGGACGAGGGGCATGGATCGGCGTCTCACGCGGCGAACTTGAAGCGGCGATTGCCACTGGCAAAGGTGGAGGCAAGCTCAAAGCCGCGCTGGCCCGCGCGTTCAAGGGTGCTGCGCTGACCATTCCGACCGACCTGCCCGAACGCGCCGAAGCGGCGCTGCGCCGCGCCTTTACCGACCGGCTTGGCCTGGAAATGAAGGGCGGGCGCCTGCTCACCGGATCGGACCGGATCGCCGAGAACGCACGGATGGGCAAAGTCTCGTGGTTGGCGCATGCCGCCGATGCCGGTGAAGACGGCTCACGCAAACTTGATCAGGCCTGGCGCGTCGGGCGCGAGGAAGAAGGCTCGGGCCTTCATGGGCTGACACTTCCGCTGGACCGGGCAGCGCTGTCTGTGGCATTGGGCCGCGACAACGTCGTCCATCTGGCGCTGACCGACCGCGAAGCCGCGGCGCGCCTCGACCTCCCGCTACGGCGCTTGCTGCGCTTTCTGGGGCAAGGATACGAACAGGAAATGGGCGCAGGCTCGGCCGAAACGGCCGCTCCTGCGGCTCGCGACGAATTGAGATTTGAAGGGCTAGATTGAAGATGAGCGATAGCGACAACAAACCGACTCTGGGCAGGAAGCCGCTTGGGCTGAAGCGCTCGGTCGAAGCCGGTCAGGTCCAGCAGACCTTCAGCCACGGCCGCACCAATAAGGTGGTGGTTGAAGTCAAGCGCCGCAAGCTGCTCGGCAAGCCGGGCGAAGCTCCGGTGGCCGCTCCGCCGCCGCCGCCGCCGCCCGCTCCGGTGGCCGAAGCACCGCGCGCACCTGCGCCAAAACCAGCCGCACCCAGCGCCGAGAGCCGCCAGGAAATGCAGGCTCGCCTGCTGCGCGAGGCTGAAGAAGCGCGGATGAACTCGATGGAGCTCGCCAGCCGCCGCGAGCAGGACCAACGCACCGCCGCGCAGGAAGAGGAACGCCGCCGCGCCGACGGTAAGGACCAGGCCCCGGCCGCGCCTGCACCTTCACCAGCTGCTGCACCCGCTGCTGCCGCCCCCGAAGCGGCTCCTGCCGAGGTTCCTGCGCCTGCCGCCGAAACCGTGGACGAAGCCCCGCGTGGTTCCGCTGCACCAGCGGCCCGCCGCTTCACCCCGATCGCCGCGCCCAAGCGCCCCGAACCGGCCAAGAAGCCCGCGCACCCGCGCGACAAGACCCCGGCCGAGCGCCGCCATGCTGGCAAACTCACCGTCAGCCGCGCGCTCAATGAAGACGAAGGCGCCCGCGCCCGCAGTCTTGCCGCATTGAAGCGTGCGCGCGAGAAGGAAAAGCGCGCGCACTTCGCCGGGCAGAGCCAGCCGCGCGAAAAGCAGGCACGCGACGTGATCGTGCCCGAGGAAATCTCGGTGCAGGAACTCGCCAACCGCATGGCCGAGAAGGGTTCCGACCTGATCAAGGCGCTGTTCAAGATGGGCGTGCCCGTGGCGATGGGCGACGTGATCGACCAGGATACCGCTGAGCTGCTGGTCGAGGAATTCGGCCACAACATCCAGCGCGTTTCGGAAAGCGATGTCGATATCGACAATGCTGAAGACGTCGATGCGACCGAAACACTGCAGGCGCGTCCGCCGGTCGTTACGATCATGGGCCACGTCGATCACGGCAAGACCAGCCTGCTCGACGCGCTGCGCGGCACCGATGTGGTGCGCGGCGAAGCCGGCGGGATCACCCAGCATATCGGTGCTTACCAGATCAAGACCAAGGGCGGTGACCTTATCACCTTCCTCGATACCCCGGGCCACGAAGCCTTCACCGAAATGCGCATGCGCGGTGCCAATGTCACCGATATCGTGGTGCTGGTGGTGGCCGGCGATGACGGGCTGATGCCGCAGACGATCGAGGCGATCAACCACACCAAAGCGGCCGGCGTGCCGATGATCGTGGCGATCACCAAGAGCGACAAGCCCGAATTCAACGCCCAGAAGATCCGCGAACGCCTGCTCGAACACGAAGTGGTGGTTGAGGCGATGTCGGGCGATGTCCAGGATGTCGAACTTTCGGCCAAGACCGGCGCCGGGCTCGATACGCTGATCGACAAGATCAACCTTCAGGCCGAACTGCTCGAACTGACCGCCAATCCCGATCGCGCCGCCGAGGCGACCGTGATCGAGGCCAAGCTCGACAAGGGCAAGGGTCCGCTGGCCACGGTGCTGATCCGCCGCGGTACGCTCAAAGTTGGCGACATTCTGGTGGTCGGCACCAATTCGGGCCGCGTTCGCGCAATGCTCGATGACAAGGGCCGCCAACTGAAGACCGCGCCGCCGTCGCTCCCGGTCGAAGTGCTTGGGCTCAATGGTGTGCCGATGGCCGGCGATACGCTGACCGTGGTCGACAGCGAAGCGCGGGCGCGTGAAGTTGCTCTCTACCGGGCCGAAAAGGCGACTGAGAAACGCACGACCACTGCCCCGGCAAGCCTGGAAAACATGTTCTCGGCGCTCGCCGCCAAGCAGGTGCTGCTTGAATACCCGGTGGTCATCAAGGCCGACGTGCAGGGCAGCGCCGAGGCGATCGTCAACGCGCTCAACAAGATTTCGAACGACGAGATCAAGGTCCGAATCCTCAGTTCGGGCGTGGGCGCGATCACCGAAAGCGACGTCAATCTGGCCTTCTCGAGCGGGGCGCCGGTGATCGGCTTCAACGTTCGCCCGAATGCCAAGGCGCGCGAAATGGTCGAGCGGCACAAGGTGACGATGAAATACTTCGATGTCATCTACAAGTTGACCGAGGAAGTCGCCAAGGAAATGGCCGGGATCTGGGGCCCCGAACGGATCGAGCACGTGCTTGGCCGCGCCGAGGTCAAGGAAGTGTTCCCGGCTGGCAAGCGTGACAAGGCGGCCGGTCTGCTGGTCATCGAAGGCGCGATCCGCAAGGGTCTGTTTGCCCGTCTTACCCGCGCCGATGTCATCGTTTCCAAAACCACAATCGCCTCGCTGCGCCGCTTCAAGGACGACGTTGCCGAAGTGCGCGCGGGCCTCGAATGCGGGGTGGTGCTGGCCGATACGAACGACATCAAACCGGGCGACAACCTCGAAGTGTTCGAGGTCGAGGAGCGCGAGCGGACCCTGTAAGGGCCGTTCGCCGCTCAGCGCCGCACCGGTTCGATGGCCAACATCCCCGCCACGCCAGAAGGCCGCTCGGTCCGCCTGCTCAAGGTGGGCGAGCAGGTTCGCCACGTGATGTCCGAGCTGCTCGCACGGCAGGCGGTGCATGACGAGGTGCTGACCGCACGGACGGTCAGCGTCACCGAAGTGCGGATGAGCCCTGACTTGCGCCATGCCACGGTGTTCGTGAAGCCGTTACTCGGCGCGGATGAGGACATCGTGCTCAAAGCGCTGCGCACCAACACCGCCTATTTCCAGAAGGAAGTGGCCGGTAAGCTCAAGCTGCGCTTTGCCGCCAAGCTCAAGTTTCTTGGCGATGAAAGCTTTGACGAGGCGAGCCGGATCGAGGCCTTGCTGGCCAATCCCAAGGTGCGCCGCGACATCGAGGACTAGGCGCTGGCTCTAGCCGGGCATCAGCCGCGCATCGATTGTGATCGTCACGATCTTTCCGACCACCATCGAATAGGCGGTCATCCCGAAATCGCGGCGGTTGATCCGGGCCAGGGCGTTGAGCTGCACCGGTTCGCGGCCCGTGGCCTGCGCCGGAGGATCCTTGAAAGTTACGGCCAGAGTGGCCGGGCGGGTCACGCCGCGCGCGGTAATCTCACCATCGACCTGGCCAGTGATGGCGCCGGTCATGGTCATCCGGTGGCCCGTGAAGCGCACCATCGGATACTGCTGGACCCAGAAAAAATCCTTGCTGCGCAGGTAGTTGGTATCGGACTTTGCGCCCGCATCAAGCGCCGAGGCATCAAGCTCGACGTCAAGGTCGATGGCATCGAGCCGTGCTGGATTGAGCTGGATCGAACCGCGCATTGCCGGAAATCGCGCAGTCTTGCTGCCAAAGCCCATGTATGAAACACGGGCGCTGACCGAGCTGTGCGCGCCATCCAGCCAGTAGTGGTGGCTCGCTGCCGGTCCAGTCGCCGCAACGGCAAGCAGCGGAACCATGGCAAGCACAAATCGCACTGAGACCCTCTTCACCACACATCCCCAAAGCCGGTGCAATCGGTTGCCGATCCGCCCCATCCTGTCAATCGCACTGGCGCTTTTCCAACACGTCCCTATGTGAGGAACCGGGATGGCCAAGCTCTACTTTTACTACGCCAGCATGAACGCCGGCAAATCGACCACGCTGCTTCAGGCGAATTTCAACTATCACGAACGCGGCATGACGACGATGCTGTGGACCGCCGAGTTTGACGACCGGGGCGGCGACAAGGCGATTGAAAGCCGCATCGGGCTCAATGCTGATGCACACCGGTTCAATGCGGCAACCAACCTCCACGAACGCGTCATTGCCGCGCACAAGGTGGAGCCGTTGGCGTGTGTGATGGTCGATGAGGCGCAGTTCCTGTCCGAAACCCAGGTCTGGCAGCTCGCCCGGCTGGCCGATCAAGCTGGCATCCCGGTTCTCTGTTATGGCCTGCGCACCGATTTTCAGGGCGAGCTGTTCCCCGGGGCCAAGCTGCTGCTCGGCATCGCGGACTCGCTGGTTGAGCTGAAAGCCGTGTGCCACTGCGGGCGCAAGTCGAGCATGAACCTGCGGGTCGATGAAAGCGGCGCGGCGGTCAGGCAAGGCGCGCAAACCGAGATTGGCGGCAACGACCGCTATGTCGCGCTGTGCCGCAAGCATTTCGCCGAAGCATTGGGGTGGTGGGCGTGAAGCCCGACCGGGAGAAATTGAAACCATGAACGATACCGTCATTCAGGCCGCGGCGCTGATCCTGCCGCTGGTCTTCGCGATCGTGTTCCACGAAGTCGCGCACGGCCTTATGGCGCGGCACTTTGGCGATCCCACGGCTGAGCGACAAGGGCGGCTCAGCCTTAATCCGTTCCGCCATGTCGATCCGATTGGCACGGTGATCCTGCCCGGAATTCTGGCCCTGGCGCACATGCCGGTGTTCGGCTGGGCCAAGCCCGTGCCAGTCGATGCGCGGCAACTGCGCAATCCGCGCCGCGACATGATGCTGGTCGGCGCTGCGGGGCCAGGATCGAACCTGATCATGGCGGCAATCGCGGCACTGCTGCTGGGTCTGGTCATGCGGCCCTATGGCGGCGAGCAGGAGCCCACTGGCGCGATGGGCTTCATCGTCCTCAACCTGTTCAACTTCATCTCGATCAACGTGTTCCTCGCGCTGTTCAACCTGCTGCCGATCCCGCCGTTCGATGGCTCGCACATTGTCGAAGGCCTGCTGCCCGAGCCGCTAGCGCGCAGTTATTCGCGCTTCCGGCAGGTGGGGATGCTGATCCCGATCTTCCTGATCATCGTCCTGCCGCAGCTGATCCCTGGGTTCAGCGTAACCCGCTACCTGATCGCGCCGGTTGAATGGGTGATCACTTGGTACGTCAGGCTGTCGGCGCTCGTCGCCGGGGTCTAGTTCTTGCCAAACGGCTGGATCATTCTCGACAAGCCGCTCGGCCTTGGCAGCACGCAGGCGGTTGCGGCGGTCAAGCGCAACCTGCGCGAGGCCGGGCTGGGCAAGGTCAAGGTCGGGCATGGCGGTACACTCGATCCGCTCGCCAGCGGGGTGCTGCCGATTGCGCTGGGCGAGGCGACCAAGCTCGCCGGGCGGATGCTCGATGCGAGCAAGGTCTATATGTTCACCGTGGCGTTTGGGGCGGAGACAGATACGCTCGACCTTGAAGGTAAGATAATTGCGACGAGCGATGCGCGGCCGATGCCAGCGCAGATCGAGGCTGTCCTGCCGCGCTTCACTGGGCCGATCGAGCAGATACCGCCGGCCTATTCAGCGCTCAAGGTGGGCGGCGAGCGTGCCTACGATCTGGCGCGCGCAGGGGAGGAAGTTGAACTTGCTGCGCGGACCGTAACTATTCACGAACTGCGGCTGGAAAGGGCTGAAATGCAAGCGGCGACCCTCATCGCCCACGTCTCCAAAGGCACCTACATCCGCTCCCTCGCCCGCGACATTGCGCTGGCGCTCGGCACGCGCGGGCATGTCACCATGTTGCGCCGCTTGTCTGCGGGGCCGTTCACCGAAAATCAGGCGATTTCGCTGGACAATTTGAACGATGTGGGTAAGGGCGCGCCACTTGAGAGAGTACTCTTGCCGCTGGAGGCAGGGCTGGTCGACATCCCGGCTCTTGATCTTGGTCCGCAGCAGGCAGATCTGGTCCGAACGGGCCGGGTTCTCACCGGACTGCCCCAACACGATGGGCTATACTGGGCGCGGCAGGGACAAGTTCCCCTCGCACTTGTGGAGCTTTCGGGCGGAGACGCCCGGGTCGTGCGGGGGTTCAACCTTCCCGATGTCGCGGAGTAAATGGCATGTCGGTATCGACCGAAAAGAAAGCTGAAATCATCGCGGACAACGCGCGCGGCAAGAGCGACACCGGTTCGCCGGAAGTCCAGGTCGCGATCCTGACCAGCCGTATCAACACGCTGCAGGGCCACTTCAAGGATCACCACAAGGACAACCACTCGCGCCGGGGCCTGCTGACCATGGTCAACAAGCGCCGCAGCCTGCTTGATTATCTCAAGCGCAAGGACGTTGCCCGCTACAATTCGCTGATCCAGAAGTTGGGTCTGCGCAAGTAATCACGTGAAAGCGGCCTCCTTGGTGGGGCCGCTTTTCGCATGGGCGTACCGCGGGCAGTTCGGCCGGCGGAGCCATTGGGGCGACAAAGCGCCTCGCACCGGACCGGGACGGAACACCCGGCAGCAAAACCCGCCGCGCAATCGGGCCGGTGGGCTGAAGGAATACCCAAATGTTCGACGTTAAAACTGTATCCATGGAGTGGGGCGGCAAGACGCTCACCCTGGAAACCGGCCGTATTGCACGCCAGGCCAATGGCGCAGTGCTGGCTACCTATGGCGAAACCGTGGTGCTGTGCGCCGTGACCGCCGCCAAATCGGTGAAGGAAGGGCAGGACTTCTTCCCGCTCACCGTTCACTACCAGGAAAAGTTCTTCGCCGCCGGGCGCATCCCGGGCGGCTTCTTCAAGCGTGAACGCGGCGCGACCGAAAAGGAAACGCTGGTTTCGCGCCTGATCGACCGTCCGGTCCGGCCGCTGTTCCCCGAAGGCTTCTACAACGAAATCAACGTCATCGCCCACGTGCTTAGCTATGATGGCGAAGTTGAGCCCGACGTGCTGGCGATGATCGCCGCTTCGGCCGCGCTTACTATATCTGGCTTGCCGTTCATGGGCCCGATCGGTGCTGCCCGCGTCGGTTATGTCGATGGCGAATACACCCTCAACCCCAAGCAGGAAGAAGCCGCCAATGGCGCGCTCGACCTGATCGTTGCCGCCACTGGCAGCGCGGTGATGATGGTCGAGAGCGAAGCCAAGGAGCTTTCCGAAGAGATCATGCTCGGCGCGGTGATCTTCGCCCATGACGAGATCAAGAAGGTCGTCAATCTGATCATCGACCTGGCTGAAAAGGCTGCCAAGGATCCTTGGGATGTCGCAGTCAGCGATAATTCGGGGGTTAAGGCCAAGCTCAAGGATTTGATCGGCAAGGACATCGCCGCAGCTTACAAGCTGACCGACAAGTCGGCCCGTTCGAATGCGCTTAACCTCGCCCGCGACAAGGCCAAGGCCGCCTTCGCAAGCGAAGACGCGCAGACCCAGATGGTCGCGATGAAGTCGGTCAAGAAGGTCGAGGGCGACATCGTCCGCGGCGCGATCCTCAAGGATGGCACCCGCATCGATGGCCGCAAAACCGATCAGGTCCGCCCGATCGAAGCGATCGTCGGCTTCCTGCCGCGGACCCACGGGTCGTCACTGTTCACCCGCGGTGAAACGCAGGCGATCTGCACCACCACGCTAGGCACCCGCGAGAGCGAGCAGATGATCGACGGGCTGGAAGGCCTGACTTACTCGAACTTCATGCTGCACTATAACTTCCCGCCCTATTCGGTCGGCGAAGTGGGCCGCTTCGGGGCGCCGTCGCGCCGCGATACGGGCCATGGCAAGCTGGCATGGCGCGCACTGCGCGCGGTGCTGCCGACCAAGGAAGACTTCCCTTACACGATCCGCGTGGTCTCGGACATTACCGAGTCCAACGGCTCCTCCTCGATGGCCACCGTCTGCGGCGGTTCGCTGTCGATGATGGACGCCGGCGTGCCGATCACGCGCCCGGTTTCGGGCATTGCGATGGGGCTGATCCTCGAAGGCGACAAGTTCACTGTGCTGTCCGACATCCTGGGTGATGAAGATCATCTGGGTGACATGGACTTCAAGGTGGCTGGCACCAGCGAAGGCATCACCACGATGCAGATGGACATCAAGGTCGCGGGCATCACGCGCGAGATCTTCGAAGCCGCACTGCATCAGGCCAAGGCCGGCCGCGCCCACATCCTTGGTGAAATGACCAAGGCCTTGGGTTCGGCC
>JANYEY010000001.1 GCA_025359685.1 Sphingomonadaceae bacterium
CCGATCAGTAATCTTGCCGCCCCGCCGTCAGGCGGCGTGCCTGCCTTCTGGGTCAAAATAAATCTCCGTCACCCGAAATTCGCCATCGGTCTTTTTGGTTTGCACCACGACATCGACCAGCATCTTGAGCAGCGCGCGAATGTCACCGCGCGCCAGATCGGAACCGGCTTCGCTTTCCTTGACCAGCAAAGTCAGTTGCTCGAACGCCAGTTCGGTCGAGTCCGCATGGATTGTCGTGATCGAACCGGGATGGCCCGAGTTCACATTGCGCAGGTAAAAGAAGGCCGTCCCGTCGCGCAGTTCCTGGAGCAAGATGCGGTCGGGCCGCATTCGGAGCGCGCTTTCGAGCAAATGTTTGGCGGTGACGTTGGCCGTGCCCTGGCCGTCCTTCGCATAGAGCATGTGGACGACATTCTTGTGCGGGACGATCAGCTCGCGGGTATCCTCGATCGTCAGCAACCGTTCTTCGGGAGGGATGAGCTGGATCAAGCCCTTGGACAGTGTGGTCTTGCCCGACCCGGTTGCGCCGGAGATCAGGATGTTGAGCCTGGCCTTCACCGCGCGGTCGAAGAATTCGACATGGCGGCCTGCTTTGAGCAGTGCAAGCAAGTCCAGTTCCTGAGCCGACACCTGTTTTTCGGCGATGCGCGTATCCTTGAACAAGCCCGCCGCTTCAAAATCCGCCAGCGTCATCGTAACGGTTGAAGGTTTGCGCACGGTGATCGACACCGTCTCGTCGGGGACGACGGGCGGCACGATGATTTGCACCCGTTCGCCGGTCGGGAAGATCGTCGAGACAATGGGGTTTTCGCGGGTGACGTCCTGCGATGTGAATGCTGCTGCCGCTGTTGCCAGCGCCATCAGATTCTTGAAATCGAGGCTGGGTTCGCTTTCCCATGTCCAGTTACCACGGCGTTCGATGCCGACCTCACCGGGGCGGTTGATGACCAGTTCGGTGACGCGCTCGTCATCGAGATATTTACGTAAGGGCGCGGTCACGCTGTCGAGGACAGCGGTGTTTTTGCCCGGCGCGGCCACTATTTGCCCCGCGCGGTCATTATTTGAGCGCGAGGCCGTACACGGTCGAGAAATCGAAATCTTGTGCCACCGTGATCCCGACATCCTCTCCCTGGTTTTTGCGGAGAACCGGCTTGATCTGGCCATTCTGCTGCAAGATCGTGGAGGCAGCGTCAGAGGGGACGCGGGTGGTATTGGAGGCGCTGTTGCCGACAGCTTCCGTGCCCAATGTGGCCGCGTCTTCGACCAGACTGAACAGCAGGGCCGTGCCAAAACGCTGCCAGAAGAAATTGTTGACGCGCCCGTCCACGCCCCCACGTCCCAGTGCGTCGGTTGCCGGCGAAGCGACATCTATCGCGATGCCGCGCGGGGTAACGGCGCGCGTCCACAACACGAACAGCCGGTATTGGCCGCGATTGAGTCCGCCCTGATATTCGCCAACGATCTTCGTGCCTTTTTCCATCAGCACAACACGGCCATTGTCGGAATAGACGTTTCGAGGGACGATACAGCTCACATATCCCGGCTGGCTTGAATCCATCGCGGTTTGCAGCACACACGGGATGAAGCTGCCCGCCGTGATCAGGAAATTGCGGTCCGGAAGCGCCCGGGCGCGCGACTGTCCGATGATAGATGCCTGGCGCAGCGTGTCGAGATTTGAAGGTGGCGGCGACGGCTGGCGATCGGCATTCACCGCGCCGTCGTTATCGCTGGCGCGAAGGCCCGCGCTGCCGCTGTCGCGTTCGCCGCCATAGGCAATCAGCGAAGACCGCCGCGCGGCCTCGCGCAGCGCTTCGGCTGGTGATGGCTGGCGGGCTTGCTGTGCGGCGGGCGGAGGAATCTGTGACGGCGCAGGTTGCCCGATCGCGGGAACGATTGGCGCGCCCACGGCAATCGGCGCGTTTGGATCGGTTGCCGCACCCGCCAGCGTCGGTGCTATGACCGTTGCCGGATCATATTGCGCGGGTTCCAGCGCGGGTTTGGGTTTGACTGGGGGAAGGGTAGAGTTCCCGGTCAGCCCCGTTCCTAACGCCAGCACCGTAAACATGATCGCTCCGGCAGCGGCTGCAAAACCGATCATCTTTTTCGGGTCCATTGCCGTGCCGGGTATCGACGGCATTTTGCTGGCACGCTCGGTGGCCGGGGCGCGGTCAATGTCTTCAGGGTCAGGGGTTTGATCGACCGTAGCGCGCTCGCCTTTTGACATGTCGGCCATCACTTTGTCTCCTGCGTGCGTTCTACGATGCTCGATGCCGTCCCTGTCTTCGGGTCACGTCCGTAGAATTCCCGAGCCTCGTTGAACACGCACAACACCTCTCTGCCGCGCCGTAGGCGAAGCTGAGCAAACACGCCGTGGATCACCACAAATTCGTCACGGACATCGAAAGGAACGATGCTTTCGCTGCCGTCCGGGTTGACCGCGAAGAATGCGGGGAGTTCGCGCTGATTGGGAAAACGTAGGGCCGTAAATTGCCCATTATCGGTGATTTCGGAGGGCTGGATCGCCGACGAACCTTGCACTGTGTAGTTCAAGTTCCGCTTGCCTTCGAGAACGCCGAGATCGAGTGCCGAGCGGATCGCGCCAGATTGCAGCGCAACCGCTTGCGTGTAGGCAGCCTGCGTCGCCGCCGCTTGTGCAGCGGCGGCCTCTTCGCGCGGATAGCGAAACACCACCTTGAAGAAGGTATCGGCGGAACGCGCACCGATGGCCCCGCGCCGTGCCGATAGCTCGAATGTGTAGGTGCGATTGCCGGTGTTGGAACGGGTGATGACGATCAGATTGGTCGATCCGGCCAGTTCGCGTGGTTTGATGAACAGCGAGTTTTCGGCCGGGGCGACTTCCCATGACACCGTATCACCTAGTGCAACATGCTCGACGCGCTCTCCGGGCGAAAACACTATCTGCGTTGCCGAGCGGAAGACGCCGACAATGCGGAAAACCTGATTGTCGCTGTAGATCACTTCGCGGATGCGATTGTCCTGCGCGGTCGGGTGCGGGGTTTCGCTCGGCATTGCCGGTTCGCTGCTCAGCAGGAACGCGATTGCCGTCAGGCAGCTCATTCGTTTCATTGCGTCACCTCCAGGTCGGCCCGGTAGGTCTGCACTTCCAATCCGAGGGGATTTTTGAAACGCTGCTGTTCGGTGGTGGGCGTGTCGGTCGTGTCGTAGGTAACGGTTGCGATGGCCGGGGTGTCGGTGACTACCGAGCCGTGCTGGAGCGATTTGGTGAATCGGACCTGCGCGACGTTCTTGGAAACGAGAGTCACCGATTTGATCGCAATGAACACCGTATCGAGATCGGTGAAAACCGATTGCGGCGACTTGGGATTGTTCTTGCCGTAAAAGGCGGTCCACCGCGCTTGTTCTTCGCGCGACGACATTGCCAGCACGCCCTCAAAGAATTCCTGGCGCGCTTGCGGGATCCAGCCCTCGCGGTTGCGGACGTAA